>RFZR01000225.1 GCA_009920595.1 Alphaproteobacteria bacterium
TCATTCTTGCTGATTGTTATGTGCGGCGTGATCGCGTGGCCGTGATTGCCTTTCGCAGCAAGAGTGCCGAAATATTGTTGCATCCCACACGGTCGCTTCAACGTGCAAAACGGAGCCTCGCCGAATTGCCGGGTGGTGGCGGCACGCCATTAACGGCCGCGATTGAAACAACACTCGCACTTGCCGATCAGGTGAAAAGAACAGGCGGTGTGCCGCTTGCCGTATTCTTAACCGATGGGCGGGCGAATATCACACGCGATGGAACGCCTGATAAAGCCAAGGCGTTAAGTGAAACGGAATCGGCGGCAAAAGCTTTGCGTGCATCAGGGATAAAAAGTCTTGTGATTGATCTTTCTGATCGTCCGGAAGGCGCGGCAAAAACACTCGCTGCAGCGCTTGATGCGCTTTATCTTCCGCTTCCTCACGCGGAAGCGAATACAATCTCAAATCATGTCGGCGCGGCGATGAAATCGGCGGGGCGTTCCTCATGAGCGCGGCCCTTGATTTCAATCGCGATGGTCGCTCTTGGCCGCACCGCGATAAAAGTCACTTCATTAAAGCGGGAGACCTCACTTTTCATGTCCAGATCATGGGTGAAGGTGAGCCCCTGCTTTTGATTCATGGCACGGGGGCGTCCTCTCATTCTTGGCGCGATGTAATACCGTTGCTTGCGCAAAATCATCTCGTCATCGTGCCCGATTTGCCGGGCCATGCTTTTACAAAAGGCGCCTCGCGCGCTGATTTATCGCTCCAAGGCATGGCACGCGCACTGGGTCAACTTATGAAAGCCTTGCAAATTTCACCGAAGATTGTTGTCGGCCATTCCGCAGGCGCAGCGATTGCCGTTGAGATGGTGGATCGCAAACTCATTTCTCCTGAAAAAATTGTGAGTTTTAATGGCGCCTTTTTTCCGGTCGCTGGCCCCGTGGGTCATTTTTTCTCCCCACTTGCAAAACTCATTGCCTCATTCAGTTTTTTGAATGGCATATTCGCGAGGCTGGTTGATCGCGCAGCGGTTGAACGCCTGCTTGATTCAACCGGATCGCAGCTGAGCGAAAAGAGTATCGATTGTTATCAAACACTTTTTACCAATGAATCTCATATCACGGGCACATTGACGATGATGGCCGAGTGGGTTCTCACATCCATGCCCGAAAAATTGAAGCGCTTGTCGATACCGCTCATTCTGGTCAAAGCGACGTATGACAAAACCGTTCCGCCGGAAACCGCGGATGACGCGGCGAAGATAACGCCCTTATCGACAATTGTGACGCTGAAAGGGCTCGGTCATCTCGCTCATGAAGAGAGACCTGACGCCGCAGCCGAGATTATTAGCAATCCAACCGATTTCACGCACGTATCGGAAGATGACACACTTTCTGCGAGGAGATCCGCATGAAACCCGCCGATCACGCTTTACGCCGCGTGCTCAATGATGAAGTTCATGCGCGGCCGCCCGAACAAGTACGGCCGCCTGTTCGTCTTTCTTATCTCGCTCTGGTTCCCGATGAGGAACGCGCAGCCGACATCAAAGCGCTTCATGATCTTGTGACACGCTATGGAGCGCCTGCGCCGCGCCCTGACCAAAATCATTACAGCGCTGATCTTGGTGCGTTCCGCATTAAATGGGAACGACACACAGAATTTCTGCGCTATAAATTTTTTGTCAGTGGTGCAGAGGCAACGCCTTTTTCCAATCCCGCTATTGCATCCGTTCCGCAAGAGTGGCTCGCGGCCCTGCCGGGCAAAGTGATATCAGCCTATCATGCCGTTCTTTTGCCAGAGCCTGCGGGCGGTGTGGCCGTCGAGGCGATGGCGGAGTCTTATTTCAACGGGAATGCATTGATTGGATCAATGACGTCGGGTGGCAAGGGCTTCGCGTTTACTGATTTTCGCATTCACGATGATGGCTTCGGCCGGCTGATGATTTTTGATAGCGGATTAACTCCCCGTCAAATGGGTCGTCTTGTTCAACGCATCATGGAAATCGACACTTATCGCATGATGGCTTTATTAGCGTTTCCGGTTGCCCGCTCACTTGGCCCGCAATTGCAACAGGCCGAGCAGGAATTGCTTGCCATCATTGATGCGATGCAGGTGGCAAAAGAGGAAGATGAGCCGGTGCTTTTTGACCGTATAACCAAGCTCGAAGCACAGGTGGAAAAGACGCGGAGTGACACTCATTTTCGATTTAGTGCAGCGGTCGCCTATCATACGCTTGTCGAACAACGGGTCGAAGAATTGCGCGAACAACGCATCGAAGGCTTACAAACGTTCCGCGAGTTTAATGAACGTCGACTCTCCCCTGCCATGGCCACTTGCCGCACCACGTCGGCGCGCCTCGAAGCGATCCTCGATCGTGTAGGCCGCACGACCATGTTGCTTTCGACTCGTGTGAATGTCACGCGCGAGAAACAAAATCAGCAAGTGCTGAAATCCATGGATCGGCGCGCGACCATGCAATTGCGCTTGCAACAAACAGTCGAAGGTCTCTCGGTTGCCGCGATCAGCTATTATATTGTGGGTCTCGTCGGCTATGCGGCGAAGGGCATTAAAGCCTCAGGCCGCGACATCAATCTTGATCTTGTTACGGCTTGGTCCATTCCCGTGGTGATTGTTCTGGTTGCCTTCGGGCTCTATCGGTTCCGCCGCGCGATCGAAAAGGATGATGACAAATGAGTAATGCGCAACCGCATGCCATTGTCATCGGATCAGGTTTCGGCGGGCTAGCCGCCGCCATTCGTTTGCTTGCCAAAAACTATCGCGTCACTGTTCTCGAACAACTCGATAAAGTTGGCGGCCGCGCTTATGTCTATGAGCAAGATGGCTTTGTCTTTGATGCGGGCCCCACCATCATCACCGCACCCTATTTGCTTGAAGAACTCTGGCAGATTTCAGGGCAGCGCATGGAAGATCATCTTGATCTTAGACCCATCGATCCCTTTTATACCATCCGCTTTGATGATGGCACAGTCTTGAATTGCGTCGCATCCGTTGATGGAATGCGCGAGGAAGTGCGTCGCATCGCGCCGGAAGATGTTGAAGGCTATGACCGGTTTATTGCGGCGAGCAAAGACATCTATGCCGTGGCGTTCAGCGAATTGGCAGACAAGCCTTTTCACGATTTCATGTCGGTGATTCGCGCAGCGCCGGATCTCATTCGCTTGAAAGGCTATCGCTCGGTTTTTGGATTGGTTAGCGATTATTTCACCAACGAAAAACTGAAAATCGCATTCAGCTTTCACCCGCTGTTGATTGGTGGCAATCCGCTCACAACCACCGCCTATTATTGTTTGATTGCTCATCTTGAGCGGTTACACCTCGTTCATTTCGCGATGGGCGGAACAGGCGCCGTCGTTAAAGGTCTGGCG
>RFZR01000226.1 GCA_009920595.1 Alphaproteobacteria bacterium
TTGAGTCGGACGCGTCTACCAGTTCCGCCATAGGGGCAAGGTGCGACGGTCTATATCCCGCCAAGATTCAAAATTCCAGTCCTATCGCGCGTGCCGACCACGGAAAACGAGCGGGGTCGGCGGTCTTGGCCTTTGCGGTTCTCGCGGCGCTTGCCGGCTGCATGGGCAATCCCGCGCCGAAACCCGAGGATCAAAAACTGCTCGATGATCGGTTCAACGCGCTTTGGCAGGACTTTATCAGTCATAAAGCGGGGCCTGAGCGGGATAAATCCGGTTTTGCCTTTGCCGCCTATGTCGAAGAGGTGAAGGCAACCTACACGGAAAAATTTATCAATAACTGGGTCTGCAAACCATGGACGCTCGACGGCAAGGAAGTGAAATTGATTGCCGGCGCCAAAACCGCCCATTTCGAATGTCTCAATCCTGACGGGATGCGGGGCAGCGTATTCAACCTCGCTTTACCTGCAGGGTCTTTGGTCGAGCCGCTTTACAACGGCTATTCTGTGCGCTTCTCCGGAAAAATTGATAAACTCGTCTTTTCAGAAGAGACGATGAATAGTTTTTACGTCTATGTCACGGTGAGCGCGTTTGAGATTGTTGATCGCTCGCGCTTGTGACCGAGGAGAGCACGAATGGATGAGGGCATGTCCGGCTGGATTGATTGGCTAGCACCGATCGCGGTCGGCGCGGTGGCGGTCGTTCTGATATTCGGGTTGATGAATATGCTCCGGGGCGGCAGCGCCGCTTTGTCGCAGACCTTGATGCGGTGGCGGGTTATTCTGCAATTCGTTGCCATCGTCATTGTGATGCTGGTCATCTATCTCAAAAGTTCTTAACCACAGGGCTGAAAGCTTTACGCGCGACCGCTTTAGTCTTTGTCTTCGGCTGGAAATCCCGTTAGGGTGCCCCCGAATTTGAATGGAGTTGATCATTCGTGGCTCAGTCAGTGTTTAACCGCGCATCAGTCGTTTTTTCAGCGGTGATCGGTGTGGCTTTCTCGGCTGCGATCTTCGCAACGAATGCCTCAGCCAATGAATTTACTTTGAAAAACGGCCAATTCCGTATTGGCGCGGCCACACACGGCATCGCGAGTGCTGAAACCGGAACGGTCGACGCAAATATTGAATATTTGATGCCCGCTTTTGATTTCGGCTCAACCGGCAGTTTCACGCTTCACCCGCAAGTCGGTGCCAATATCAACACGCAGGGGCGCACCAGCGCGGCTTTTGCCGGATTTGCGGGTGTTGTCACTTTGCCGGGCGGCCTCTTTATCGAGGCGGATCTCGGCGGCTCGGTGAATAATGGCTACACAAGCAATCCGCCTTCGGGTTCGAACCGCTCTGAACTCGGCTGTAATGCCTTGTTCCGTGAAGCTTTGATTATTGGCGTGCCGCTGTCCGATCGTCTCTCGGTCATGGCGATGGCTGAACACATGTCGAACGCCAATCTCTGCCAGCCGAATAATGGCATCACCAATGTCGGCGTAAAACTCGGCTATTCATTTTAATCCTCTTCGGCCCCGGTTTCGTAGGCGATAAGGAAACCGGAAGGGCGGATGACTCATGGTCGTATTGAATCGAATATATACGCGGACGGGTGACGACGGCACGACGGCGCTTGGCACAGGTGCGCGGCGTCCGAAATATGATCTCCGCGTCGCGGCCTATGGCACGGTTGACGAGACGAATGCCGCGATCGGCATGGCCCGCATTCACACAGGCGCTTCCGAACCGCTCGTCGACCAGATGCTCTCCCGGATCCAGAATGATCTTTTTGATCTTGGCGCTGATCTTTGCACGCCCGAAACGGGCCGCGATCCGGCGACGCCGTCATTGCGGATTGTGGCGTCGCAAGTTGAACGAATCGAGAAGGAAATTGACACGCTGAATGCCGAGCTGAAGCCACTCCGGTCCTTTATTTTGCCCGGTGGTTCGCCCGCCTCAGCGGCGCTTCATTTGTCGCGCACGATTTCCCGTCGCGCTGAACGCATGATGGTGGAATTGGCAAGCCTGCCCGATGAGCCTGTCAGTGAGCCTGCGCTTCATTACATAAACCGGCTATCGGATTTTCTCTTTGTCGCCTCGCGCTATGTGAACCGGCGCGGCGATGACGATGTTTTGTGGGTTCCGGGTAAAACCCGCTAGAGGGAAATCCTCTAGGATGTCCGAAACGCGATAGGGAATGTCGCGCGCTTTTTGTCTCTTTTTGCAGATGCGTTGACAATCAAGGTCCGGGCCGTTTAGGTCCGGAACGCTTTTCGAATTGTTGCGGAAAGTCAGTCTTTTTTGGTCCATCGATCGCGTCAAGCGGTCATGCGCCGGTTCTGGAAAGAGCATCATGAAGATCATCGTGCCGGTCAAACGGGTCGTCGATTACAATGTTAAGATCCGCGTGAAATCAGACGGGTCGGGTGTCGATCTCGCCAATGTGAAAATGTCGATGAATCCCTTCGACGAAATCGCGGTCGAAGAAGCGCTCCGCATCAAGGAAGCCGGTAAGGCGACCGAAGTCGTAGTCGTTTCGATCGGTCCGGCAGGTGCCGCAGAAACATTGCGCACAGGCTTGGCGATGGGTGCTGATCGCGGTATTCATGTGAAGACCGATGAAACGGTTGAGCCTCTTTCCGTTGCCAAGATTTTGAAAGCGGTCGCTGATGCTGAGCAACCGGGTTTGATGATCCTCGGCAAGCAAGCGATTGATGATGACATGAACGCAACCGGACAAATGCTCGCCGCATTGCTCGGGTGGCCACAAGGCACATTCGCTTCGAAAATCGAAATTGGTGATGGCACATTCACCGTGACGCGCGAAGTCGATGGCGGATTGCAAACGGTGGAATTAAAAGCGCCTGCGATTGTCACCACCGACCTTCGTTTGAACGAGCCGCGTTATGCATCTTTGCCGAACATTATGAAGGCAAAGAAAAAGCCGATTGATGAAAAAACACCTGCCGATTTTGGCGTTGATGTGTCGCCGCGCTTGAAAGTGATCACGACTGTTGAGCCCGCGGGTCGCAAAGCGGGCGTGAAAGTCGGCTCGGTTGCTGAACTTGTTTCCAAATTGAAAACTGAAGCTGGAGTGCTCTGATGGCTACGCTTCTTCTTGCTGATCACGATAACAACTCGATCAAGGACACAACAGCGCGCGCGTTGAGCGCGGCGGTTGCGCTTGGTGCACCAGTCACAGTTCTCGTGGCTGGACATAATGCACGTGCGGCAGCGGATGCAGCGGCCACGCTCGCGGGTGTTGCAAAAGTTATTCTCGTTGATGATGCGCTTTACGCCAATCAACTTGCTGAACCCATGGCGGCTTTGATTGTGTCGATGGCATC
>RFZR01000227.1 GCA_009920595.1 Alphaproteobacteria bacterium
GCTTCGACATTTGGGAAATTCTCGATATGAACCGCTTCAACCGTCGTTATTAAAGCGACATGTGGTTTAACCTGACGTGTCAGCGGCTCAATTTCGCCCGCGTGATTCATTCCAATTTCGAAAATACCGAATTTCGTTGCTTGATCCATACGCGCGAGCGTCAAGGGCACACCGAAATGATTATTGTAAGAAGCGACCGACGCATGCGTCTTGCCTTGCTGCGAAAGGATAAATCGCAAGGCTTCCTTTGTGCCGGTTTTTCCCACCGATCCCGTAACCGCCACAACACGTGCGTCAGACGTTAACCGCGCGCGCGCCGCCGCACCCAGGTGAACCAAAGCGGAAAGCGTATCATCAACAGGAATTAAAGGTCCTGAAATTGACAATGAAGAAACTTTATCATTTTTCACAAGCGCTGCTGCAGCGCCTTTTTCAAAAGCCGTCTTTACAAATTCATGCCCATCACGCTGCTCTCCAACAAGCGCGACAAAGAGATCACCCTTCTCAATTGTCCGCGTATCGATTGATACACCGTTAATTGAAGAGAAAGCCGCTGTGGCTTTCACATGCAAAGCGTTTTCGATGAAGCTTTGTGTCATCAGAGGTGTCATGCCATTATCCCATTATTCAAACACGCCGCGACGACTTCGTGATCAGAAAAGGGGAGAATTTTATCGCCGATGATTTGACCTGTCTCGTGACCTTTGCCGGCAATCACCAACACATCCCCTTTTTGAAGCATATCAATTCCCGCTTGAATGGCTGCGGCACGATCAGCAATTTCACGGGCGCTCGGCGCGGCTGAAAGAATCGAGCGACGAATGGCCGCTGCATCTTCGGAGCGCGGATTGTCATCCGTCACAATCGTGATGTCAGCACTTTGATGCGCGATCGCGCCCATCAAAGCACGCTTCTCCTTGTCACGATCACCACCGCATCCAAAGATGCAGATTAAGCGACCTTCGGCAAATGGTCGCATCGTTTCAAGCACGGCCTTAAGGGCGTCCGGCTTGTGGGCGTAATCAATAACAATTAATCCGCCCTTATGAACACCGACGCGTTCAAGCCGCCCCTTCACGCCGCGAAGCGAAGATAATGCTTCAAAAACATGATCGCTTTTCACGCCGCCTGCAAGCGCAAGACCTGCAGCCACAAGAGCATTCGAAATTTGAAATTCACCTACCAGCGGCAAAGTGACTTCGTAAGAGCGTCCTTCATGACGAAGCGAAATGATTTGGTCAAAGCCTTCGCGTCGTGCAGCATTCAGCGTGATCGTCTGTCCTGCGCGCCCCACGGATATAATGTCTAAGCCGCGATGCCGTGCTTTTTCTATAACCGTTGCCGCGTCATCACAATCTGCATTGACCACTGCCGGATAGCCCTTCGGGAGTAAAGGATCAAACAAGCGCAATTTCGCCTGAAGATAGGCTTCACGCGTCCCGTGATAATCAAGATGATCATGACCAAGATTGGTAAATGCCGCAGCCTTCAACCGAACGCCATCAAGTCTTTTCTGATCAAGTCCATGCGAAGAGGCTTCCATCGCAAGATGTGTGATGCCCTCATCATGAAGCGCTTGCAGTGTTTCATGAAGAGAGACAGGATCGGGTGTCGTAAGCGCGCCATAATCAATACGGTCTTCGCGTGTGATCCCGATTGTACCGAGACTTGCAGCGCGATGACCGGTCTTTGAAAAAATCTGTCGCGTAAAATCAGCCACCGAACTTTTACCGGCTGTGCCGGTGACCGCTACGATCATCTCCGGTTGACGTGGATAAAAGCGTGAAGCCGCTTGAGCCAATGCCAAACGTGCGTCTTCGACGTGAAAATAGAGAATATTGTTCGGCAAATTCTGAGGAACCTGTTCCTCACCGACAATGATTGACGCACCGCGGTGAACCGCGTCTTTAATGAAATCAACGCCGCGCGCTTTTGATCCCGCAAGAGCAAAAAAAACAAATTTATTTTTAATCAACCGACTGTCTGAGGACAGACCTTCAATCTCCACATCATGATGCGAGAGAGGTACATGATCGATCAATGAGCGAAGTTTCACTTCGTCCCCCACGCACCCAATTTGACCATGGTCGGAAAAGGTTGAGCCGGTGGGTCAAATTTTTTGGGAAGATCAAGGAAAGGCGCAACACGTTCGATGATATTGCCCGTCACAGGACCGGCGTTCCATCCAGCGGTTTGAAACCCATAGGTGCCATCTACGGCCTGGGGCTCGTCAAGAATAACGGCAAAGAGATAGCGTGGCTTATCAGCCGGCGCGATGCCCATAAAGGTTGTGAGCACGCGCTTCCCATCATATTGACCATGAAAGGATTTATCAGCAGTGCCGGTTTTACCGCCCACAAAATAACCTTCAATATTGGCTTTACCCGCAGTGCCCAATTTATGCGATGCATTCAACCGCATGATGTACCGCATCGCTTCGCTGGTCTCGGGTTTGATAACGGTTTTCGACATTGCCATCGCTTCATCCGCTGTACGAGGCAAGAATGTTGGTGGAAACAAATGTCCGCCATTCACAAGCGCAGACACCGCCATCACCGCTTGAATGGGCGCAACCGCAAGACCATGACCATAGGCGACCGTTACGGTTGTCAATTCATTCCAATATTTTTGAACTTGAGGCTCCGCACTTTCGGGCAACTCAGTTTGCAACCGATCAAGCTGACCCATTTTTTTTAAGAATGCACGATGCCCGTCGACTCCGACGGCCAACGCCATTTTCGCCGTACCGATGTTCGAAGAGTGGATAAAAACTTCCGGTACGGTCAAAATTCGATGCGTCGGATGAAAGTCCCCAATTGTATATTTGCCATAACGCAAACCGGATCGTGCATCGAGTGTCGAATTGATATTGATCTTACCTGAATCAAGCGCCATCGCCGTGGTGAGCGCTTTGAAGGTCGACCCCATTTCATAGGTGCCCACCACAATGCGATTGATCTTTTCCGGATCAAGCGCATCTTTCGGATTATTCGGATCAAAATCAGGAAGAGATGCTAAAGCAATCACTTCACCGGTTGTGACATCAATAACCACACCGCCACCGGCTTTGGCCTTATAATGCTCGATGCCTTTTAACAATTCATCACGCAACGCATGTTGCACACGAATATCAAGCGACAAACGCACAGGCGTAAGTTTTGTCGCGTCCGATGCCAAGCCAGCGCTTGCAAGTGCTGCGAGCCCTTGACCATCAATATATTTCTCGATCCCCGCAATGCCCGTATTGTCAATGCTTGAATAACCCAAAATATGCGCGGCCGTTGTCCCATTCGGATAAATCCGCTTGCTCTCAGGCTGGAATCCGATGCC
>RFZR01000228.1 GCA_009920595.1 Alphaproteobacteria bacterium
CCGGAGCGAGCAGAGCACGTTGCACGCGAATTAAAGGCCGAAGGTCTGCCCGTGCGCGCGGTTCAAGATCTCGAAGCCGCCATTCGTGACGCTGATATCATCTCGTCAGCAACACTTTCCAACACAGCACTTATTCGTGGCGCCTGGCTGAAAGAAGGTGCGCATCTTGACTGCGTGGGCGCGTTTAAACCCACAATGCGAGAAACAGATGATGTTGCCATCACACGCGCGAGCCTCTTTTGTGATACGCGAGCCGGCGCTTTGAAAGAAGGCGGCGATTACGCGCAACCGCTTGCGGCAGGACTTATTTCATCGAGTGACATCAAAGCCGATCTTTTCGATCTCTCACGCGGTGCACATCGCGGTCGCGCAAATGCCAAAGAGATCACGATGTTCAAATCGGTCGGCACCGCGATTGAGGATTTAGCGGCCGCCATTGCGGTGTGGCAACGCGTGAAGTGACGTGCTTGAAGCGAAAGATTGGACAGGCGCCGCTCGGTCGTGGCACAGACATCCCATGTCTCTCATCATCAAAATTTGCGGCCTGAAAACTCCTGAAACGCTCGAAGCGGCCATCGCCGCCGGAGCGGATTGGGTTGGTTTCGTGTTTTTTGCGAAATCACCGCGGAATGTTTTGCTTGATGAGGCGAAAGTGCTTGGCCAGATCGTCGGCAGCCGCGCCAAAAAAGTAGCACTTTCGGTCGACGCGGACGATGCCGCACTCGCAGACATCGAAAAAGCGCTCACGCCTGATCTCCATCAGCTCCACGGCCATGAGGCGCCCGAGCGGGTGGCGGCCATCCGCGCAAGATTTGGCCGCCCGGTGATCAAGGCCGTTGGCATCGCGGAAGCGGCTGATCTTGAAGCCGCCCGCGCTTACGAGACTGCGGCAGATTGGCTTCTTCTTGACGCCAAACCGCCCAAAAATGCGGCTCTTCCGGGCGGCAATGGCCTCCCTTTTGACTGGCAGCTTCTCGCAGGGCTTGACCTGCAAAAGCCCTTCATGGTCTCAGGAGGGCTTGACCCCTCGAATGTGGGCGAGGCCATCGCCATCTCTCATCCGGCTGGGGTTGATGTGTCTTCCGGCGTCGAGGCGGCGCCGGGGATCAAGGATCCCGCAAAGATCCGGGCATTTATCGAGGCGGCGCGCCGCGCCAGATGAGGATTTGAGGAAAAGAACATGACCATTCAACAGGCGCTCAATTCCTTCCGGACTGGACCGGATGAAACCGGCCATTTCGGAAAATTCGGCGGACGTTTCGTCGCTGAAACTTTGATGCCGCTGATCCTCGATCTTGAAAAGGCCTATGCGGAAGCGAAAGCGGATCCGGCTTTTGAAGCGGAAATGAAAAGCTTTCACACGCATTATGTCGGTCGGCCGAGCCCGCTTTATTTTGCTGAGCGGCTCACGGAACATGTCGGTGGTGCGAAAATCTATTTGAAGCGCGACGAGCTCAATCACACGGGCGCACACAAGATCAATAATGTGCTGGGCCAGATTTTGCTCGCACGCCGCATGGGCAAGACGCGCATCATCGCAGAAACCGGCGCAGGACAACATGGTGTTGCGACCGCAACAGCTTGCGCGCGCTTTGGTTTGAAATGCGTTGTCTATATGGGCGCGGTTGACGTCGAACGTCAAAAACCAAACGTCTTCCGCATGAAAATGCTCGGCGCGGAAATCGTACCGGTTGTCTCGGGCTCCAAGACTCTTAAAGACGCAATGAATGAAGCGCTTCGTGATTGGGTCACGAATGTGCATGATACTTTCTATTGCATCGGTACATCCGCTGGTCCGCATCCCTATCCGATGATGGTCAGAGATTTCCAATCCATCATCGGCAAAGAAGCGCGCGAGCAAATGCTTGAACGCGAAGGTCGTTTGCCAGATTCCCTTGTTGCGTGCATCGGTGGTGGTTCAAATGCCATCGGATTGTTCCATCCGTTTCTTGATGACAAATCGGTTGAGATTTACGGCGTTGAAGCCGCAGGTCATGGCGTTGCCTCTGGCATGCATGCCGCATCTTTGAATGGCGGCAAGCCCGGCGTGTTGCACGGCAACCGTACTTATTTGTTGATGGATCATGATGGCCAGATTGCGGAAGCGCATTCAATTTCAGCGGGCCTTGATTATCCGGGCATCGGGCCTGAGCATGCATGGCTTCATGATACAGGCCGCGTGACCTATCTTTCGACAACTGATCAAGAAGCACTTGATGCGTTTCAACTCTTGTCAAAACTCGAAGGCATTATTCCCGCGCTTGAACCCGCCCATGCGATTGCGCGTGCGGTTGAAATTGCGGCGAAGAAACCGAAAGATCATTTGATGATCGTCAATCTCTGCGGACGCGGCGACAAGGATATTTTCTCGGTGGCCGAGCATCTCGGAGGCATGGCGTGACAACTCGTATTGATACGCGCTTTGCGGCGCTTAAAAAAGAAGGGCGCGCGGCGCTTGTCACCTTCTATATGGGTGGTGATCCCGATCCTGAAACATCACTCAAAGTGATCAAAGCGCTGCCAAAAGCAGGCGCTGATCTCATCGAAATCGGCATGGCTTTTACCGATCCGATGGCCGATGGCCCAACGATTCAAGCGGCCGGTTTGCGCGCTTTGTCAAAAGGCATCACGCTTGAAAAGACGCTTCATCTCGTGAGCGAGTTTCGCAAAGACGATCATGAAACGCCGATCATTCTGATGGGCTATTTCAACCCGATCTTCATTTATGGCGTTGAAAAATTTCTCGCTGACGCGAAATCATCCGGCGTTGACGGTTTGATCGTTGTTGATTGTCCGCCGGAAGAAGATGATGAACTCTGCAAGCCCGCTTTGAAAGCAGGCTTAAATTTCATTCGTCTGGCAACGCCGACTACGGACGAAAAGCGTTTGCCGAAAGTGCTGCAGAACACGTCAGGCTTTGTCTATTATGTTTCAATCGCCGGTATTACTGGCGCCGCGCGTCCTGACCCGCAAAAAGTTGCGGCATCAGTGGCGCGGATCAAATCGCATACAAATCTTCCCGTTGCCGTAGGTTTTGGTGTGCGCACCGCAGCAGACGCGGCGGAAATCGCCAAATCTGCCGATGGCGTTGTTGTAGGCTCTGCCCTTGTTGAAGCCGTGCGGCAATCACTTCATGCCGATGGACGTCCGACCGAGCTCACGGTTGGCGCAGTCACATCCGTCGTTGAAGAGATCGCCAAAGGCGTTCGCTCGGTGAAGAAATAGCTTTTTCTTATTTCGAGGAGAGAGACATGGATTCGATCAACTGGATTTCCAATGTCGTCCGGCCGAAGATCCGATCATTCCTGAAGCGCGACACGCCACA
>RFZR01000229.1 GCA_009920595.1 Alphaproteobacteria bacterium
TCCCATGCGCGTCAAAATCGCCAAATGGGGTAATTCGGCAGCCATCCGCCTGCCCAAGGCGGTGATGGAAGAAATGCGCCTCGTCGAGGGAGGCGAGGCCGAACTGAGTGTTGCCAAGGGAGAGCTTCGCTTAAAAGCAGTTCCCCCCGTTGCGCGGCTTACGCGCGAGTTGCTGATCGCGAGTATGGATGAGGTGGGCCTAAGCGGTGCATCGGAAACTATTGATTGGGGAGGCGACCGCGGCGATGAAATCATTGTGGATGACTACGTCAATGCGTCCACACCCTTGAATAAGAAGGGTGGGAAGAAACGTGCCTCTTGAAGCGGGTGATCTCTACTGGGCCGAGCTTGATGGCTATCAGGGAACCGAACAAGGCGGCAGAAGACCCGTTCTGATTGTATCAGAACGGTTTTACAATGATCGTTCAAACCGCGTAATTGTGTGTCCGGTTTCCACGCGTGAGCGTGGGTGGAAAACGGAAGTGAAACTTGCGGAAGATTTGCCAGTAAAAGGTGTTGTGTTGACGGATCAAATCCGTGCGTTGGATCGCCAGTTGCGATTGTTTAGTTTCATCGCCCGCTTATCTGACGAAAACTTGGCCGAGGTAAAAAATGTTCTTGGCCTGATTTTGGGACTTCAAAACATACATGACCTCTGACACGCTTTTCGCTTTAGTCCTCTATTCCTTTGCCACATCAATCACTCCAGGCCCCAACAATTTGATGCTTCTCGCATCGGGGACCAATTTCGGAATGAAGCGCACACTCCCTCATGTTTTGGGTATTGGCTTTGGCTTTGTCGTCATGACGATCCTTGTCGGGCTCGGCATGGGCGCCGTTGAACTGCTTCTGCCGGGGTTCTCAACGGCCTTGCGGATCCTCTCGCTTATCTATCTCGCATGGCTCGCCTGGCGTTTGGCTACGAGCGGATCTCTGAGTGCGATTGATGGCGAAGCGAAACCGATGGGCTTTATCGCCGCGAGCCTTTTTCAATGGATTAACCCGAAAGCCTGGGCGATGGCTTTGACCGCGATGGCGATCTACACATCACCCGAAAATCATACCATGAGCGTCTTTATGGTGGCGGTGATTTTTGAAGCGGTGGGCCTGCCTTGCATGTTTGTTTGGGCCGGATTTGGCGTGGCTTTGCGCGGATTTCTGTCGGTTCCCGCCCGTTTGCGGGCTTTTAACATCGTGATGGCGCTTATTTTGGTCGGATCCACCGTGCCCTATGCGCTCGGGTGAGGGGCGTAAAGCGCGCGCCCGCTTGACCAAACCCACCCATCCCCTTAAGCGGTGTCCCCGACAGAATTGACCCTTAAACCACTTCGATTTGGCCAGGAGCCCCGCCCATGCGTGTGTATTATGATCGCGACGCCGACATCAATCTGATCAAAGGCAAGAACGTCGCCATTGTCGGTTACGGATCACAGGGCCATGCCCATGCTTTGAATTTGCGTGACTCCGGCGTCAAAAATATTGTCGTTGCGTTGCGTGCCGGCTCGCCGACAGCGAAGAAGGCTGAAGGCGAAGGTCTTAAAGTCATGACCGTTGTTGAGGCTGCGAAATGGGCTGATGTTGTCATGATGCTCACGCCTGATGAATTGCAGGCTGATATTTATCGTGACGAATTGCACGCCAATATGAAGAAGGGCGCAGCCCTTTTGTTCGCGCATGGTTTGAATGTTCACTTCAACCTTATCGAGCCGCGCAAGGATCTCGATGTATTGATGGTTGCACCAAAGGGCCCTGGCCACACGGTGCGTTCGGAATATCAAAAGGGCGGCGGTGTGCCGACTTTGATCGCGATCCATCAGGACGCGACTGGCAATGCGCATGATCTTGGTCTTTCCTACGCATCAGCCAATGGCGGCGGTCGTGCCGGCATCATCGAAACAACTTTCAAAGAAGAATGCGAAACCGATTTGTTCGGTGAACAAGTTGTGCTTTGCGGCGGTCTTGTTGAATTGATCCGCGCGGGTTTCGAAACCTTGGTCGAAGCAGGCTATGCGCCTGAAATGGCCTATTTCGAGTGCTTGCACGAAGTGAAGCTGATCGTTGATTTGATTTATGAAGGCGGCATCGCCAACATGAATTACTCGATCTCGAACACCGCCGAATATGGCGAATATGTCACCGGCCCGCGCATCATCACTTCGGAAACAAAGGCCGAAATGAAGCGCGTTCTCGACGACATTCAGACTGGCAAATTCACGCGCGACTGGATGCTTGAAAACAAGGTCAATCAGACCTCGTTCAAAGCCGTGCGCGCGCGTCACAACGCACATCAGATCGAAGAAGTGGGCGCAAAGCTCCGCGCGATGATGCCGTGGATCGCGAAGAACAAGCTCGTCGACAAGGCGAAGAACTAATCCGCTCTTTGGCTGGATGAAATTCAAAAGCCTCGCGAAAGCGGGGCTTTTTTCTTGCGGGTCATTGCTCACTCTCGGGCAAAGGATTAGGCTGAAGTGATGCCCATTCTCTCCATCCAATCCCATGTTGTTTACGGCCATGTTGGCAATGATGCAGCGGTGTTTCCGTTGCAGCGACTGGGTCACGAAGTATGGGCCGTTCATACAGTTCAATTTGCTGCGCATACGGGTTACGGCCCGCCCAAGGGCAAAGTGTTTGATGCGAGCCACATTCGCGATGTGATCGACGGCATTGCCGCACGACCTGATTTTGCGACATGCGAGGCGGTACTTTCCGGCTATATGGGATCCTCGGCAATTGGCGAGGTGATCCTTGATGCGGTCAAACGCGTGAAGTCCGAAAATCCGAAAGCGCTTTATGCCTGTGATCCGGTCTTGGGTGATGTCGGCAAGGGCTTTTTCGTGCATGCTGAGATGCCTGACTTTATGCGCGATTATGTCGTGCCACAGGCCGATATCGTCACGCCGAATTTATTTGAGCTTGAAGCGCTCACGGGCATCATCTGCAAGACACTCGATAATACGAAACGCGCTTTGCATGCGCTCCATGACAAGGGCCCGAGCGTGATCTTGCTCACTTCTGCCGTGATTGATGAAACGCCAGAATCGTCAATCGATATGATTGTTTCCGATGTACAAGGCATGTCACGCATTCGTACGCCGCGTTTGGGCTTTTCCCCCAATGGCGCGGGGGATCTGACCGCGGCCATCTTTTTGTCATCCTATTTGAAAAATCATTCAGCTGCAGATGCGCTTGCTCATGCGGCATCATCTGTTCACACGATTTTGAAAGCTACATGGAAGGCAGGCGGTGGTGAGCTTGAGTTGATTACCGCTCAAGACGCGCTCATCGCTCCGCCGCAATTATTTGCACCCGAGTCTTTGTCA
>RFZR01000230.1 GCA_009920595.1 Alphaproteobacteria bacterium
CCTATGCATCATGGTAAGCGCCTCAACGGCGCGCGGATCCTCATAACCGGCCACACGGGCTTTACCGGGAGCTGGATGAGTTTGAAGCTCGCTGCCCAGGGTGCCGAAATCCATGGTTTTGCACTTCCGCCTGATACGAAACCCGCTCTATTTGATCTTGCCGATGTCTGGCCGAGCTTAAAAAGCCACACACTTGGCGACATCGCGGATTTTCCGCTGCTTTTAGAAACAGTTCAGCGGATCGCGCCCGATGCGATCTTGCATCTCGCCGCTCAACCTCTTGTGATTGCGGGCTATGCTCATCCCGTCCGAACCTTTCTCACCAACACGCAAGGGACAGCGCATCTTCTGGAAGCGGCGCGCTTAACACCCTCGGTTCGTGGCGTCGTCGCGATCACCACCGACAAGGTCTACGCACCAACACAAGACGGACAAGCCTTTGACGAAAATGCACCTTTAGGCGGAAAAGACCCGTATTCTGCTTCGAAATCAGCGGCCGAATTCGTCATCGACTCCTATCGCCATAGCCTCGCAACATGGGGGCGTCGCCTGAAAATCGAAGTGGCGCGCGGTGGAAACATTTTTGGCGGTGGCGACTTTGCGCCGAACCGCATCATCCCGGATTTTTATCGCGCGGTTCATAACGGCAGCGTTTTGAAATTGCGGAAACCCGATGCCAAAAGACCTTGGCAACATGTGTTGGATCTTTGCGGAGCCTATCAGCTTCTCCTTGAACGCGTGCTCGATGGAGAGGACCACTCGCCGGGTGAGAATTGGAACATCGGTCCGCTTGAACACGAGTCCGTCTCCGTGATCGATCTTATCGGGCGGTTTGAAACATATTGGCAGAAAATTCCTTTGGACGTCGAACCTGGCCCTCCCGAAACCATGGTTTTGGCGCTTAATACGACCAAAGCACGCACAAAACTCGGCTGGCATCCGCGCCTAACCCTCGATGAAGCGCTCCATATTACCGCTGACTGGTATCGAACCGCGCTGACAAAGCCCGGAAGTTTGGCTGAACTAACGCGGCAACAAATCGAAACTCATCAAGATTCCGACCGCCCAAAATCAACAATCGCCTAAATTTTGAGTAAAACTCAAAATCATTCCCTCACCACGCCGATTCAGACTTTACTCATTTCTAATCACTATAACTTGCCCTATATTACGTTAGGTAAGATTTAAGAGATTCATGAGGACGGGATGATCCGGCAAGCGGTTATACTCGCTGGAGGACGCGGAACGAGGCTTACTGAAGAAACCGCGCTTCGTCCGAAGCCGCTGGTCGAAATCGGGGGCGCGCCGATTCTCTGGCACATCATGAAAATCTTCTATGCCCAAGGTGTCACGGATTTCATCATCTGCTTGGGTTACAAGGGCTATCTGATCAAAGAATTTTTTGCGAATTACAGCCTTCATCGCTCGGATGTGACCTTCGATTTCGAAACGCATGCCATCCATTATCATAAAAATCGAGCTGAACATTGGCGTGTGACACTCGTTGATACCGGTGAAGAAACAATGACCGGCGGGCGTCTCAAACGCATCAAGCCGCATCTCACATCGAACCCGTTCTTCATGACCTATGGCGACGGTGTCGCCGATGTTAATCTCGAGAAACTTGTCATAAGCCATAACTCAAGCGGCTGTCGCGCGACTGTGACTGCGGTTACGCCACCTGGTCGTTTTGGCGCACTCACGCTGGATCACAATAATCTTGTTTCAAATTTTCAGGAAAAACCACAAGGCGATCATGGTTCGATCAATGGTGGCTTTTTTGTACTTGATCCTTCGACCCTTGATCTCGTCAAAAATGATCAAACCATTTGGGAACGCGAACCACTCGAACAACTGGCACGGACAAAAAATCTGAACGCCTATCGACATCCCGGATTTTGGCATCCGATGGATACGATGCGTGATCGTCTTTACCTCGATGATTTATGGCACAACAACAAAGCGCCGTGGAAACTCTGGCACGAGGGTGACGCGTGATGTCTGCTCTCGAGGATAAAAATCAAACAAAACAAAGAGTATGCCGCGCCTGCCAGCATGACCTAGATTTTATCTTTGCAGATTTGGGCGAACAGCCGATTGCCAATGATCTCATCGAAGAAAAATCAAAACTGGGTTATGAACCACGCTATCCTTTGCGCGTTGCCTGTTGCCGCTCTTGCCGTCTTGTACAAATCGCGGATGATCTTCCATCGGACCGTTTATTCCGTGAAGATTATGTCTATCAATCCTCAATCTCTTCGAGCTTTGTTGAACATGCTCGCAAGCATGTCGAAGACTTGATCAAAGGTCATGAACTGGGAGCAAGCCATCATATCGTCGAAATTGCGAGCAATGATGGCTATCTTCTGCAATTTTTTAAAAAGCACGGTATTCCTGTGACGGGAATTGAACCCGCCGCATCAGTCGCCAAAATTGCACGTGAACGTCATGGCATTCCAACCTTGGAACGATTCTTTGGCGCTGAGGAGTCGCGACGCCTGGTCCATGAGATTGGTCAGGCTGATATCATTCTTGCCAATAATGTTTTGGCCCATGTGCCCGATCTCTTCGATTTTCTGATCGGCGTAAAATCACTTCTCAAAAAGAACGGCGTCGCGATCTTCGAATTCCCGCATCTTCTGAAACTCTTGGAGGGCGCGCAATTTGATACCATCTATCACGAACATTATTCCTATCTTTCGCTTTTAGCGCTTGAGCCCATGTTCAATCGCGTCGGACTTAAAGTGACCGATGTCAAAGAAATTTCCGTTCATGGCGGCTCATTACGTCTCTCCGTCCGCCATCAAGATGAAAATTATTCGGTACATGACCGCATACAAAAATTGCGTGATCAAGAGGCCGCAGCCGGACTACACGAGGACGCGCCCTATCTTGCTTTCGCGGAAAAAATCAAAAACATCATTCAAAAACTAAAATCACTGCTTGAGCATGAACAAGCAAAGGGCACGCTGATCGCAGCCTATGGTGCGCCTGCGAAAGGAAACACGCTTTTAAATTCGGCGGGAATAAAATCCAATTTGATTTCTTTTACCGTCGACAAGGCTCCCTCAAAATGTGGTCGTTTCTTACCGGGTTCAGGTGTTCCCATTCTTGATCCTTCGATCATCTCTGTGTTGAAGCCTGACATCATCTTGATCCTTCCTTGGAATATCAAAGACGAAATCATCGACACATTCTCCTTTGTTGCTGACTGGGGCGGACGCTTCCTGATCCCTATCCCTGAACCTCAATTTGTTGAGCCTCATGTCAAATCGCAGAGGCAGGCATCATGAAAATTGTTACGACACCTTTTCCTGA
>RFZR01000024.1 GCA_009920595.1 Alphaproteobacteria bacterium
TGGGAAAATGCTGAGGAAACTCTTTCTGTGCGCTCGCAATGGGCAGAAGATCTGACGAGAAAACAATGGCCCGCGACGAGGTTGTACCCTGATCTACCGCTAGGATATGGCTCACTGAACATGGCTCCGCATCGCAAATTGCTTTTGACGCCTTCGAGGGATTACAAACTGATTTTTTTCTGCCATTAATCTTAGCATGAGTGAGGAAGGGCGAAAAGTGGCTTCTCAGCAAGTGGATATTGCGATCATCGGTGGTGGCATTAATGGCGCGGGCATTGCGCGGGATGCCGCAGGTCGCGGCCTGTCCGTTTATTTGTGTGAGCAAAATGATCTCGCGAGCGGCACATCCAGTTGGTCCACGAAACTCATTCATGGTGGTTTACGCTATCTCGAACATTATGAATTTCGTTTAGTTCGCGAGGCGCTGATTGAACGTGAGCGGCTCTGGCGCCTTGCGCCGCATATCATCTGGCCTTTACGATTTGTTCTTCCCGCCCATCGTGGATTGCGGCCTGCATGGCTTTTGCGTTTGGGCCTCTTTCTTTATGATCATCTTGGGGGTCGTAAACTTCTGCCAGCAACACGCACGCTTAATCTTTTCAAAGATGAGGTGGGCGTGCCCTTGAAGCCCGATGCGGCCACTGGCTTTGAATATTCGGATTGCTGGGTTGATGATGCGCGTCTGGTTGTTTTAAACGCGATGGATGCTCGTGCGCACGGCGCCGTCATCGAAACGAGTAAAAAACTGATTGCTGCGGAACGGTACGGATCTTTGTGGCGCCTCACAATCGAAGATCAACATAACAAATCTATCAAAACGATCGAAGCACGCGCGCTTGTGAACGCCGCTGGTCCTTGGGTTGCGGATATTCTTCAGCGTAAAGTCAAATCTGATATGCAGTCCCGTGTGCGCCTGGTGCAGGGTTCTCATATTGTCTTGCGCCGTCTTTATGAACATGACCGTGCTTATATTTTTCAGAACGCGGATGGCCGGATTATTTTTGCAATACCTTACCAAAAACAATTCACATTAATCGGCACAACTGATCGCGATTATCAGGGAGATCCGAAAGACGTTCATGCGACGGAAGATGAAATTTCATATCTTATCGAGGCGGCCAGTGAGTATTTTAAGGCGCCTATTAAACGCGATGATGTTGTGTGGTCTTATTCCGGCGTCCGACCTCTTTATGATGATGGGGCATCAAAAGCACAGGAGGCCACGCGTGACTATGTTCTGAAATTCGACGCGCCCGAGGGTCAAGCGCCTTTGCTCTCTGTTTTTGGCGGTAAAATCACGACGTACCGTCGCTTGGCTGAAGCGGTGCTTGAAAAGTTGAAATCTCACTTTCCTTTCTCCGCTTCGAAAGCGGGTTGGACGGCCCATGAAATTTTACCGGGGGGCGATTTTCCGCAAACGGGATTTCAAAATCTGGTTGATCAGATGCTCGCTGACTATCCCCATTTTGAGCGGGCTTATCTCGAGCGGCTTTGTCGCCTTTACGGAACGTGCGCGCGTAAGATTTTGGGGTCTGCACAGTCCCTGTCTGATCTTGGTCGGCATTTCGGGGGGACGTTAACCGAGCGAGAGATTGACTATCTTATGCGCGAGGAATGGGCGCAGACCGCAGACGATATCTTGTGGAGACGCACAAAACTTGGTCTTGTGTTATCTGCGTCTGAGCGAGAAGTGCTCTCGTCCGCGATGAAGAGTCAGCGCATATAAAGTTGATTTTAGCTCTTGAATAGAAAAAGCCTCGCGCGATAGCGAGGCTTTAGGTGTGTATGAGTAGAAATCTGCACTTTTATCCGACGAAGGATTTCAACACCGCATTAAATTTTTCTGGATTTTCTACAAACATGAAATGGCTTCCGCCCTCATCAGCAGAAAAAATTTCAAGCCGCGCGCCAGGAATTTTTGAAGCGATCCATTGGGCGGCCTCCACGGGAAAGATGGTGTTAAGCGCACCCCCAATAACAAGAACCGGCTTGCCAAGTTTCGGGACGACATGTTCGATGACGTCACGCCAATCTTGACTACAATGATCAACGAGCAATCGCGCAGCATAAGTGCCGGGCATTTTAAGAGCTTCGGCTTTGTTAAATGCGACAACCGCGTCGCTGATTGAGGCGCTGAAAAAAGCACCTTTCAGTCCATCAAGAACCGCCGATTGCGCATTCGCCACGCCGGCGGCTGTTGCATAAAGAACATCGGGTGTGAAAGCGGCGCCCGTCTCTTTTAACGCTTGCCCTTCAAGGCCGAAGCCATTCGTTACAACGGGGGCTTGATCGATGAAGATAAATTTTGAGATGCGATCGGCACCGAATTGTTCAATATAGCTCCACAAAATTGAAGCGCCCATTGAATGGCCGCCAATCGATATATCATTGAGATTATGGTCCAGAATGAATTCACGTAAATCTTGCGCAAGCCGTGCGATGCGATAGCCGCTTGCAGGTTTGGGTGAATCTCCATGCCCGCGCATATCAACAGCGATGACGCGATAACGATCACTTAAACCATCGATTTGAGCCTGATAACTTTTTGCACTTTGCGACCAACCCGGCACCAGAAGAAGTATTGGTCCCGTTCCTTTTTCAATTGCGCTGAGTTTTATGCTCGTTGCCATGGGGCCTCCCTTTAGGTGGTTTGCTTGCCTTCGCTAAGGCGAGTATTAAACCTCCCTGAAAGTATAGATGGCAAGTCTGTATCTGCGGCTGCGGGATATCGATCCTAGCGAAGTTCTAAAACGATCCCCAGCTCAAGCTTTTTGTGTCCATTTCAAGGGCGCGGGGCCTCAACTTGCCAAATCTGATTATGTTGATAGGCTCTCAGAAAGGCCGCATCTAAGGCCAAAAAGCAGTTGTGGAACCTGATCGCTGGGAGGAAGACTTGCCGACGGGAGAGGGCCAATCGCGTTCTGCCTCCATTCAGTCGGATTGCCATCGGGAATCCCGAGAGGGGTCCGTGGAAGATGTCGAGAGGCGCGGCATCGAGAATGGTTCTGAAGGTGCGCGCGAGACGATCCTTGTGGATGTCGTAACAAAAACGATCATTCCAACACTGTTGTCGCAAAACACGAAAATCCTTACTCCATCTGATTTGGCCCTCCATCCAGACGCCGCTGATATCGATAAATTGAGTGGTTTAATTCTTGGGCCTGATAATGCGGATGCCCTCGAATATATTTATACGTTACGGGATCGCGGCATATCGCTTGATTCTTTGCATCTCGAATTGCTTGAGCCGACCGCGCGGTATCTCGGCGAATTATGGGATATGGATCAGATCAATTTCTTTGATGTTACCGTCGGAATATCGCGGTTGCAGCGCATTGTACATCATTTCTCTGATCTCGATCGTATTAAGCCCTATGATGAAAAGCGCCGCGCCTTGATCATGGTTGCGCCTGGCGAAGATCATAGTTTTGGGAATCAAATTGTTCAAAAATTTATGCGAGCTGCTGGGTGGTCTGTTATGACATTAGTGGGCACTGAAACCGATCAGCTTCTTGATGTTGTTGCGCGTGAATGGCTTGCAGTCATCGGCTTTTCAATCAGCGGGCACACTCATATAGATGCTTTGTCAAAAACGATTAAGGCTCTGCGTGGAGTCATGATTGGCGGTCCCATGGTGGTTGCGAATCCGGGACTCGTTGAGCAAATCGGAGCAGATGGAACCGCGACCAATGCGGCATCCGCCGTTGTCCTGGCCAAAAAGCTCTTGGCACAGAGTCTGGCGGCCGAAGCCAACCGTCTGAAATAAGGTTCTGATCGCCGCTTGCCACACGAAGGTGGCAGCTTGGACCAGATCGTGCAACTTATTGAGCCAGAAATTTACGAAGAGCGCGCATTGAGTTGTGCCGCATGATCAGGCGTAGCGGTCATCGCAACGGGATCTTTGCCGACAATCGTAATTTGATACGTCAAATGAGCTATTTTCGGAATGATTTACAGGAGGCTGCGCCTTTTCCCGGCGCCAGGCGGCCTGTGGGGAGCGCGCCCGAAGAGACCATTGTGCGGTGCGGCCGGTTTGTGGTTGGGGGAATATTTACTGCGCCGCCACTTCTGATGCTGCCGCTCCTATGATAGTTTCAGGAGAGGATATTAACGTGCCTGCGGCAGCTCAATTGTGGAGTGACGATTATGACCCTGAATATCAGCCCTAACGATCTCGGCCATGTGATTGAAGCCGATCGCGCGAATGTGTGGCATCATTTGAGCCAACATAAGGTCTATGAAACGATCAATCCGCGTATCTATATCGAGGGCAAGGGCATGAAGCTCTGGGACGCTCTCGGCAATGAATATCTTGATGCGGTCTCTGGCGGCGTGTGGACGGTCAATGTTGGTTATGGCCGCGAGAGCATTGCCAATGCGGTGCGCGATCAGCTCGTGAAGCTCAATTATTTTGCTGGTGCTGCCGGCACGATTCCAGGCGCGCTTTTTGCTGAGAAGCTCATCAGCAAAATGCCCGGCATGACGCGCGTTTACTATTCAAATTCCGGCTCGGAAGCGAATGAGAAAGTTTACAAGATGGTGCGCCAAATCGCGCATCGTCATCATGGTGGCAAGAAATGGAAGATCTTGTTCCGCGAGCGCGATTATCACGGCACCACCATTGCCACGCTTGCGACATCCGGTCAGCCGCAACGTGCCGCGCAATACGGACCGTTCCCTGATGGCTTCATTCAAGTGCCGCATTGCCTTGAATATCGCAAACAATGGGATGTCGAAAATTATGGCGAGCGCGCCGCGAATGCGATTGAAGACGTTATTTTGCGTGAAGGTCCCGATACGGTGGGCTGCATTGTTCTTGAGCCTGTAACAGCGGGCGGCGGTGTGATCGTTCCGCCAAAGGGTTATTGGGAACGTGTGCAGCAGATCTGCGAAAAATATAATGTTCTGCTCCACATCGACGAAGTGGTGTGCGGCGTTGGTCGTACGGGCAAATGGTTCGGCTATCAGCAATATGGCGTGAAGCCCGATTTCGTCACGATGGCGAAGGGCGTCGCTTCGGGCTATGCAGCGATCAGCTGCACGGTGACAACCGAACGCGTCTTTGAAATGTTCAAAGATGATGCGACCGATCCGATGAGCTATTTCCGTGACATCTCGACCTTTGGCGGCTGCACCGCGGGTCCGGTCGCAGCGTTGGAGAATATGCGCATCATCGAAGACGAAAATCTTCTCGATAATACCGTGCGGATGGGCGCGCATTGCCTCAAAAATCTCGAAGCGCTGAAAGAAAAGCACAGTGTGGTTGGCGATGTGCGCGGTCTCGGCCTCTTCCTTGGTGCTGAGTTGGTGGCGGATCGCAAAACCAAAGAGCCGATTGAAGAAAAGCGTGTGCAGGCAGTCGTTGCCGATTGCTTGAAGCAAGGTGTGATCATCGGCGCGACCAACCGTTCGCTTGACGGATTGAACAATACGCTTTGCCTCTCACCCGCTTTGATTGCGACGGCGAATGATATTGATCGGATCACAGATGTGATTGATCGCGCGCTGACCAATGTGTTTGGCTAAGTTTTTCTAGTACCCATCTATCAAGGCGGTGAGGGATCGTCCTTCACCGCCTTTTTTGTTGCGCGGCGCCGACCGAGTCACCCTCTCGGAAGTTTCGGAAGATTTCGATCAATATTGTCTCTGCCTCTTTCCTCCGAAAGGCGAATGGACTATGGGCACTGCATCCCTTTTGACCAAGAGCCGACCCGCCCGATGATCCGTATTGACAATATCAGTAAGC
The DNA here is from genome assembly GCA_009920595.1 of Alphaproteobacteria bacterium. Classification (GTDB taxonomy): domain Bacteria; phylum Pseudomonadota; class Alphaproteobacteria; order Rhizobiales; family Beijerinckiaceae; genus CAIUPE01. Next base: position 5,747 of record RFZR01000024.1, read on the forward strand.
AGAATGGACACCAGATCGTGTTCATTGAAGCCTCCGCAGCTTTGCAACGTGGCGAGAAAGTCGGCCTTGTGGGTGCGAATGGCACAGGGAAAACGACGCTTTTCCGTCTCATCACTGGCGAGGAGCAACCCGATGAAGGGCAGATCAGTCTCGATCGTGGTGTGACAATTGGCTATTTCAGCCAAGATGTCGGCGAGATGAAAGGCCGCTCCGCGATTGCCGAAGTGATGGACGGCGTTGGACCGGTGAGTGAAGTCGCCATCGAATTGAAAGCGCTTGAAAGCGCCATGGCCGATCCCGCGCGCTATGACGAGCTTGAAAGCTTGGTTGAACGCTATGGCGAAATACAGGCGAAATTCGAAGAGCTTGATGGTTATGCGCTTGAAAGCCGGGCGCGTGAAGTGCTTTCCGGTTTGAGTTTTAGTGATGAGATGATGGAAGGGGACGTCGGCGTTCTCTCCGGTGGTTGGAAAATGCGTGTGGCGCTTGCGCGCATTCTGCTCATGAAGCCCGACGCGATGCTGCTCGATGAGCCGAGCAACCATCTCGATCTTGAAAGCCTGATTTGGCTCGAACATTTTTTGAAAGCCTATGAAGGGCTTTTGATCATGACCTCGCATGATCGCGAATTCATGAATCGCGTCGTTTCAAAAATTCTGGAAATTGATGGCGGTGAGCTCAATACCTATTCGGGGAATTATAGATTTTACGAAGAGCAGCGCGAGTTGAATGAGCGCCAACAGCAAGCGCGGTTTGAACGTCAGCAGGCGATGCTCGCAAAAGAAATCAAATTCATCGAGCGCTTCAAAGCGCGCGCGTCTCATGCGGCGCAGGTTCAAAGTCGTGTGAAAAAGCTCGAAAAGATCGATAAAATCGAACCGCCTAAACGGCGACAATCGATTCTCTTTGAATTTCCGCCTGCGCCCCGTTCAGGCGATGATGTCGCCGCGCTTAAAAATATTTATAAGGCTTATGGTAGTCGTCGCATCTATGAAGGTTTGGATTTCAGCATTCGTCGCAAAGAGCGCTGGTGTGTGATGGGCGTTAATGGTGCAGGCAAATCGACATTATTGAAATTGATCACCGGAAATACCGAGCCCGATCAAGGCAGTGTTTCTATCGGCGGCAGTGTGAAGCTCGGCTATTTTGCGCAGCACGCGATGGATGTTCTTGAGGGTGAGCATACCGTATTCGAGTCTCTTGAATCCACTTTCCCGCAAGCGGGGCAGGGTTCATTGCGCGCGCTTGCGGGTTGTTTCGGTTTTTCCGGCGACGATGTCGAGAAAAAATGTCGCGTATTATCGGGGGGCGAGAAAGCGCGATTGGCGATGGCACGCATGCTTTATGATCCGCCAAATTTTTTGGTGCTCGACGAGCCCACCAACCATCTTGATGTGATGACCAAAGACATGTTGATCAAGGCGCTTGCAGACTTTGAAGGCACGATGCTCTTTGTTTCGCATGATCGGCATTTCTTGTCGGCGCTCTCGAACCGTGTCCTTGAACTTACATCCGAGGGCGTGCGCGTTTATGGCGGCGGTTATACGGAATATGTTGCGAGTACGGGGCAGGAAGCGCCGGGCTTACATAGTTAAGGATCATCGGGGCTTTGTCTCAGCGCGTGACCCTGTTAGGGTTTTGTCGTGAGGCAAGACCATGACCGCAAGTGATTCTGATTTTGAAGCGCAGGCCGCCATAGCCGGACAAAAACGCATTTTCATGCTTGGCGCGACGGGAACAATTGGTCGCGCAACATTAAAGACGTTACTTGATCACGGTCATGCCGTGACGTGCTTTCTTCGTCGCAAGATCGAAACGCCCTCGAATTCTGATGTGATGCCTCAGCATCCGCGTCTCACGCTCCGTTATGGTGATGTTACGGATGCGAAATCACTGTCTGTCGACGGCTTTAATCATGAGAGTTTTGATGTGGTGGTTTCTTGCTTGGCGTCTCGCACGGGCACACCTCAGGATGCGTGGGCGATCGATTACCAAGCGCATCGTCATGTGTTGGATGCCGCAAAACAAACTGGTGCGAAGCACTTCATTTTGCTCTCCGCACTCTGCGTACAAAAGCCGCGCTTAGAATTTCAACATGCAAAGCTTGCTTTTGAAAAAGATCTGATCGATTCAGGCCTGATCTACTCAATCATAAGGCCGACGGCTTTCTTTAAATCACTCTCGGGTCAGGTTGAGCGCGTGAAAGCCGGAAAATCATTTCTTATCTTTGGCGATGGGCGTTTGACAGCGTGCAAACCGATTAGTGATCGCGATCTCGCCGTGTTCATTGTGAAGAGTCTTAGTGATCACAATCACTGGAATAAGATATTGCCGATCGGTGGTCCGGGCCCTGCAATCACACCTCTTGATCAGGGGAATTATCTTTTCTCGCGCCTTCAACGTGAACCAAAATTCAAATCGGTTCCGCTTTGGTTTATGAAATGGATCATCATGATTTTGACTTTGATCGGTCGTGTTTATTCACGATTCGCTGATCAAGCGGAATTGGCGCGCATTGGCTATTATTATGCGACCGAGTCGATGTTAGTTCTTAATCGAGAAACCGGCGTCTATGATGAGAATCTTACGCCTTCAACAGGGCAGGACACCCTCTTTGAGCATTATGATCAATTGATCCGCGGCAATTTACACCATGAACGTGGTGATCATTCTGTTTTTTGAAATCTGTCAATCAACGCTGATCAGTGACGCGGGTCGGCCTTCAAGCCGATAAATTTTTGCCTGAAGCGCTTCGGCTTCGCTACGATCATGTGTCGTGATCACCATCGGAATTTCGAGCTTTTCTTTGGTTTTCAGAATTAAACTCTGCATTAAAGCGACACGTTCTTTGTCAAGCGAAGCAAAGGGTTCATCAAGCAGAAGAAGGTCTGGTTTTGAGGCGAGCGCCCGCGCAAAAGCAACGCGCCTCGCCATACCGAGTGAAATCTGCCGTGGGTATAGAATGCCTGCGTTTTCTAAATTTAATTCTTTCAGAAGATGATTGCTCGGACCTGCCATTTCAATATTTTCTTTAACAGTTTTCCACGGCAGCAAGCGCGGTTCTTGAAACATCATGCCGATCTTTGGATTTTTATTTGCGTATTGGTGGTCATCCGTCTCAAGACCGGCCATGAGTTTCAAAAGCGTTGTTTTTCCTGAGCCCGAAGGGCCCATCAGGACAATGATCTGATTTTTTATAAGAGTCAGATTGATGGGTCCGAGAATCGTTTCTTTGCCATAGGATTTTGTGGTGAAGTTGAAATTCATGGCGTTTCACCCCGCCAGGCGCGCGCGCGCCTTTCCCACGGCTTGATCACAAGTCTTTCGATCAAACCGACAATCGCCATGAAGCTCAGCGTATAAACCAAAATACCTGTAAGATCGAATTGCGAGAAGAAGAGATTGATTTGAAACCCGACACCATTGCTGCGGCCGAGAAGTTCAACAACGAGCACAATTTTCCAAATGAGGGCCAAGCCGTTACGAATGCTCGCGGCGAGATAGGGTTCTAGTTGTGGCAATGTAAAATCAGTAAATTTTTGCCATCCCTTATAGCGATAGATGGTGGCGACTTCATCAAGCATCGGATCCAATGCTCTTCGTCCTTCGCGCATGGTGATTACCGTATTGGGAATCTTATTGAGCGCAACGGCTGTGATGGCGGCGACTTCTGTCAATCCGAACCAGAGATAGCAGAACACGATGACAACCAGAGCCGGGAGATTGAGTGCAAAGATCAGCCACGGATCAAAGAATTGATTGGCTTTATTTGATCGGCCAAGCATAAGGCCAATGGCGGTGCCAAAAACAAGCGCGATGATGAATGCAGCGATCACACGCAAAAAAGTGGCTGAGAGATGAAAGAGTAAGGCGCCGGAAGAAAGTTCCACGATAAAGGCTTTGGCGACATCGATAGGCGAAGGGAGATATCGGCTTTGCGAGAGAAAGGCGAGACCCCCCCATATCATGATGAGAAGAAGCGTCGATAAAAAGGGAAGACGGAAGGAGCGAAACATGGAGAGAGATTAAAGACTTTTATCTTCGAAGGACAGGATCAAAATTCAGCAAAAGTCCCGGAAGCAAGTGTGGCATTCTCACCCCTTAGATGGGTGTCGCCACTTTCGCTAAGCGCCTGCAAAAGGCGCTCTGCCGCGACTTTGTTTGGCATAGTGGCGGCGGGGATGCCCGCGCGAAAGCCTGCTTTCAAAGCTTCAAAATCTTGATCCGTTTCAACATTCATCAACGGTCTTAATCTTATCCATTCCGCTTCATCTTTTGCTAATATCAATTTTGCTGCTTGTGACGCGCGCGCCAGTTTTGTTGCGATCCCGCTGTGCGTTTTGGCTAGACGTTCAGAAAATACATAGCCCAAGAGCGGCGTATCGGGATCAAGCCCTAATGTTTTCGCAACATCAGACAAGGCAATAAGTTCACGCGCGCCTTTGGCTTTTAGAGGGTAAGAAAACTGCCAATAAGTCATGATCGCGTCGATATGATCCCGTTCAAACTCTTCATTGAGGAGTCGCGGTGCGGCAAAAACCGCTTCACTGTCTTTTTCAAGATCAATTGCCATCGTCTTTTTCGCAAAAGAGCGGATTAAGATCCAACTCTTGTCGGTCGGCCCACCCGCAACACCAATCTTTTTACCTTTAAGGTCCGCAAGAGTCTTGATTGATGAATTCGGTTTTATGAGCAACGCACCAATTTGCTTTGAATAGGGAATGAAGGTGTAATCCGCACCTTGCTGGCGTTGTCGTGACACCCAGATCCAATCCGTCACGATGACATCGCAGGCGCCAGCCGCAAGCATAACATCTGCGCTTTGTTTTCCCGCAACAGGGACAACGGACAAGGTGAAACCAAATTTTCGATCAAGTCCGTGATGAAGAATTGTATCGATTTCCCAGGCGACGGTTCCGCTGGCGAGTGTTGCGATACGAATGATATCCTCAGCACGTGATTTTGTTGGTAAAGGCAGAAGCGCTGCAGCGCTTCCGGCAAGCAACATCATTCTTCGCGTGATCGGCATTGCGTTGGTATCTTTAATGCGGTGAGGCGACAGCGTCACGCGCCCACAACGCGCCAAATCACATCACCCACATCATCGGCAACAAGGATGCCGCCGCCCGGTGCGAGCGAAACGCCCACGGGACGTCCATAGGAATAACGCTCATCAGGTGACAAGAAGCCCCACAAAATATCGCGCGGACGACCAGAAGGCTTTCCATCGCTGAAAGGCACAAAGACAACGCGATAGCCCGACAGTGTGCTGCGATTCCAGGAGCCATGTTGACCGATGACCATACCCGCGCCGAAGCCGGGCAATGTGCCCTCCGGCAACCAACACAAACCAAGCGATGCGGTGTGACCGCCCAAAGCATAATCTGGGCGACGCGCTTTGGCGACCAATTGAGGATCTTGCGGCACGCGTTCATCAACCGTCTGTCCCCAATAGCAATAGGGCCATCCATAAAACGCGCCGTCTTCAACCTTTGTCAGATAATCGGGCGGTGTCTCATCGCCGATCCCATCGCGCTCATTCACAACCGTCCAGAGTGATTGTGTTGTGGGTTCCCACGCGACGCCTACAGGGTTGCGCAAACCACTTGCAAAAATGCGGGACTCATATGTTTTGAGATCGACCTCATAAATACAAGCGCGACCTTCTTCCACCTCCATACCTTGTTCGGCGATATTGGAAAGCGAACCAACACCGACATAAATCTTGCTGCGATCAGGACTGAAGATCAAACTTCTCGTCCAATGGCCGCCAGGTTTGAAGCTCGCAAGTTTGCGACCGGGTCCATTCAAGCGTGTGGCATCGTTTTGGTAATCAAAGGCCATTAACGCATCGGTATTACCAACGTAAAAAACATTGTCATGCAGCGCCATGCCGAAAGGCTGATTTTGTTGATCAAGAAATGTGAAGCGTTCTTCGGCAACCCCATCACGATTGCGATCGCGCAACAGAGTGATACGGTTAGGGCTGTCGCCAATGGCAGCCAAAGAGCGCTTCCGCAACGGCGACATCGCCATTCGGCAGAACTTCAATCCAGCGCGGATGTTTGAGGCCTGTGGCAAAGGCATTCACTTTGAGGCCCGGCGCAACCTGCGGCAGATGCCCTGTCTCCCACCCTTTTGCAGTGGGCATTTTGAGTGTGGGCAGCGCGCCTTGTGGGCGCGGCGCGGGAATGGCGGGCGCAAGGCCAATGGCCTGAGCCGGTGCCGGAATCGTAGCGCGGCGCCACAAAATCATCAGTGAGCCGATCAAAGCAACAAAACGAGCGAAAAGCGCGGAAAACATGAGGTCCTCATCCAGGTCGGTGTTAGGCAAGCTATAGGCGCGCACGGGGTCGACGACAACCTCATATCATGCATTCGCCATTTATCAGCTTGATCTTCAGTTGGTTCTTAGCCGGTTCAGAAATTTGCACGTCAAATTGTTCGTTTGTCGAAGTCATTTTTGTCGGTTTAGCTGACTTTGTCGGCTTAACTGGCTTAGGGAAGGTGAATGTCTCGCTGATAAATGACAGCGATATTGGCGCGCCTTGATCAACGGCAACCGTTGCTTTCATCATTGATACGGAGCATGCCCCTGTCGCAGATTTGGCCTTGTACCACCCATCATCGAGGGCGAAGGCGGTTGGTGATTGAATGATAAGCGAGGATGACAAGGCCAAAGCCATGGTCGAATGATCCGCATAGATTGATGCTATTCTCAAAAATTAGTGATGCTCTGCAAACTCGTCAAAGACATCAAGCGCTTTTTGCTTTTCCCGATCTGGCAGAAAGCTCGCGATGAAGGCATTACGTCCAAGCGTCATGAGCGCCTTTCGGTCAAGGGATAATGCCTTTGTGATGGCTAGAAAATTATCTGTAAGATAACCGCCGAAATAGGAAGGATCATCCGAATTGATGGTCACAATCAAACCCGCATCGAGCATTTTTTGTAGAGGATGTTGCGTCAAATCCGGACAGACCTGCAGTCTTTTATTCGAGAGCGGACAAACAGTAAGCGGAATTTTTTCTTGCGCGATGCGCTTAACCAAAGCGAGATCTTCAAGCGCACGATTGCCATGATCGATGCGTTTTACTTTTAAATCATCCAGCGCTTCGCACACGTAAGAGGAAGGCCCTTCTTCGCCCGCATGAGCCACGGGCACAAATCCTTCGTCACGCGCGGCACGATAGACGCGCGAGAATTTTGAAGGGGGATGACCCTTTTCCGATGAATCAAGACCCACCCCAAAAATACGATCCTTGCATCGACAAGCATGTTTGAAAGTTTCAAAAGCCGACTCTTCGGAAAGATGGCGCAAGAAGCACATGATCAGGCGCGAGGTTATGCCATAGTCTTTTTTTGCTCTCTCCAATGCCGACGAAATTCCGTCAAGGACCGTATCAAAGCGAATGCCGCGTTCGGTGTGGCCTTGCGGGTCGAAAAAAATCTCAACGTGACGTGTATTTTCTTGATGCATGCGTGTGAGATAGGCGAAGGTGAGATCAAAAAAATCACGTTCGGATCTTAAGACCGACATGCCCGCATAATAAAGATCAAGAAAATCTTGCAGTGAACCGAATTCGTAAGCCGCGCGGATCTCTTCAACCGTATTATAGGGAAGCGCAACTCCATTGCGCTTGGCAAGTTCCATC
>RFZR01000231.1 GCA_009920595.1 Alphaproteobacteria bacterium
GGCTTGCCCTGTCCGCGCGCCTCGATGTCGCGGTCCTTCAGCGCGGCGGTGATCATGCGCAGCGTGCCCACGCGGCGCTTGTCGCCCGCTTTCATCGCCTCTTTCATCAATTCGGTGAAGCTTTCGCGCAGCGCCATGGCCCGCTCTCCTTTTTTACGATTTTCCGCGTCGGTTTGAGAAGAAGCCTTTGCAAAACCGCGCGACTCGCGCAAGCCGCCCGTTGACGGAGGGGGCGCGCGGCCCTATCCGGTTGGCCTGCCCGCTTTGCCCCGATACCCCTTGCGCCCCGAGGTTTCGCCCCGTGACCACTGCCGCTCGCCTCTCAACCCCCCATGCCCTCACCGATGCCCAAGGTTGGGTGGAGCCTCAGCCCACAGCCCTCCTCGTGCTGGCGGATGGCACCATCATCGAGGGGGAGGCGATTGGCGCGGACGGCCAGGCCGAGGGCGAAGTCTGCTTCAACACCGCCATGACGGGCTATGAGGAAATTCTCACCGACCCGTCTTATGCGGGGCAGATTATCACCTTCACCTTCCCCCATATCGGCAATGTCGGCACCAATGCCGAGGACATCGAGACGGTGGATATGGACAAGGCCGATCGCGCCCGTGGCGTGTGCATGCGGATATCACCACGCCGTCCAATTGGCGCGCGGCAAGCCATTTCGACGCGTGGCTCAAAGCGCGCGGTATGCCGGGCATTGCGGGTGTGGATACACGCGCGCTCACCGCGCTCATCCGCGAGCGCGGCATGATGAATGCGGTGATTGCCACTTCAGCGGACGGAAAATTTGACCGCGAGGCGCTCAAGAAAAAGGCCGCGCAACTGCCGGTGATGGACGGGCTCGATCTCGTGCCGCGTGTCGGCGCGACAAAAGATTTTGCGTGGACAGAATCCAGCTGGGATCTTGAAAAAGGTTACGGCACTTTGGGATCCGGCGCGCTGCATGTGGTGGCGATTGATTACGGCGTGAAGCGCAACATTCTGCGCCTGCTCACTGATCGCGATTGCCGCGTCACTGTGGTGCCGGCCACCGCGTCGCTTGATCAAATTCTCGCTTTGAAACCCGATGGCGTGTTTCTTTCAAACGGCCCGGGTGATCCCGCAGCGACGGGGACTTATTCCGTGCCGGTCATCAAAGCGCTGCTCGATAAAAGCGTGCCGACCTTCGGCATCTGCTTGGGCCATCAAATGCTCGCGCTCGCGGTGGGCGCGAAGACCATGAAGATGAAACAGGGCCATCACGGCGCCAATCATCCGGTCAAGGATTTCACCACCAACAAGGTTGAAATCGTATCGATGAATCACGGTTTCGCGGTGGATCGCGAGAGCTTGCCGAAAAATGCGGTCGAAACCCATGTCTCGCTGTTTGATGGCTCAAATTGCGGCATGGCCCTGACGGATCGTCCGGCCTTCTCTGTGCAGCATCATCCGGAAGCCTCACCCGGCCCGCGCGACAGCCATTATCTCTTCGACCGCTTCGTCGCGATGATGAAAGACAAAAAGCCGAAGGCGGCGTGAAGAGCACCACAGTCACTTGATAAGACGGGCGCCTTTCTGAAAGCGAACTCAATGATGAATTGGCAAGGGTTCTGGAACGGCGATCATTCGATCTATGTGAATGCGCGCCATCGGCAAATTCATGATTCAATGCTGGCCCGCGATATCGTGGCTGAAATCAAAAGCCCCGGCTTAATTGTGCTTGATTACGCATGCGGTGAAGCCACGGAAGCGCATCATGTCGCTGCCCAGTGCGCAACGCTCATTCTTTCTGATGGCGCGGCCACCGTGCGCGAGAAGCTCAAACAGCGTTACGCAATGACCGCTTCGATTGTCATTCAAAGCCCTGATGAAACGAAGGCCCTTCCCGACGGCTCGGTGGATCTCATCATCGTCAATTCACTGCTGCAATATCTCAACCGCGATGACACTGAAACCTTGATGAGGATGCTGCATGCGAAACTTAAACCCGCAGGACGCCTCATCATAGGCGATGTTATTCCGCCGCATGTGCCCGCTTTGACCGACGCGCTCGCACTTCTTCGCTTTGGCGCTCAACATGGATTTTTCTTTGCGGCCTTTGGCGGCCTCATTCGCACCGTGTTTAGCGATTATCGCAAAATTCGTGGCGCGCTTGGACTAACCATGTGGGAAGAATCTGATTTTCTCACACTCTTATCCAATGCCGGTTTCACCGCGCGTCGCTTGACTAAAAATTTCGGACATAATCAAGCGCGCATGGCTTTCGAATGTATCAAGATGTCCTAATGCGGCGATCGAACCCGCTCTGAAAACGTCCAGAACCGATTGGCCAGAAAACTCCAAAACAAAACGATGGCCGTTGTCAAAACTTGCGACGGCAAATAAGGCGCGTCCAGCCCTGTTGTGAGTGCGGACATGATGAGCCCGGTTAAAACAAATCCAACACAAGCAACGATCACAAAACGCCAAACCGCTTCCCGATGCGGTCGATCTGATGAAAAAGCAAAGCGACGATTGAATAGATAAGAGACCGCGCCGCCCGCACAATAACCGATCAATGTCGCCGGAACGGGCGAAAGGAGTTCCGTTTCGACCAAGCCAATCAACGCGCCGTAATGAACCACAGCCGCGATCAGGCCGACCGCAACAAAATGTGAAAACTGCGAGAGAAGCCGACGCATGACGATATCACGCCCTGAGAACTGCAAGAGGCTGATGGGTTGGGCAGGCGAATTGAAATGGGCCAAACATCAATGCGGCATAGCGCCTTTCCGTGGAAAGGTCACCTCCAAGGCCTGAAAATCCGGTCGCTTGCCTTCCCTCGCTCATGATTCTCGTCTAGAGAACCGGTTCAAGGCGCGTGCCGGTCAAGATTTCCGGCGGAGAGCCCCCTTTGTCCGGTCAAGGACGCGCTCCGGCCTTCATATAGGCCAAAAAGCGCGGCCTTTTTTTATGTGCGCTGGGTCCTTTTGGTTCCGCGTGTGAGGTTTAGGCGAACACCATGCCAAAACGTACAGACATCTCCTCGATCCTGATCATCGGCGCCGGTCCCATTGTGATCGGGCAGGCCTGCGAATTCGATTATTCAGGCACGCAAGCCGTGAAAGCGCTCAAGGAAGAGGGCTACCGCGTCATTCTGGTCAATTCGAACCCGGCGACCATCATGACCGATCCCGATATGGCGGATCGCACTTATGTCGAGCCAATCACGCCCGAAGTTGTCGCCAAGATCATCGAGAAAGAGCG
>RFZR01000232.1 GCA_009920595.1 Alphaproteobacteria bacterium
ACTTGTTGGAAGTAAGTGAATTGACTGACTTCCATTCCGTCGCACCAACATTCCCAGCCCAAGCCCCATGCGCCAAGTGTTGGGCTTTCCCAATCATCTTCAACGAAACGAATGTCATGCAATTCAGGATCAATGCCGATCGCATAAAGCGAACGCAGATAGAGGTCCTGCAAATTCGATGGCGAGGGTTTCATGATCACTTGATATTGATAGTAGTGCTGCAAGCGATTGGGGTTCTCGCCATAGCGTCCATCTTTCGGACGACGCGAAGGTTGCACATAGGCAGCGCGCCAATGTTTAGGACCGAGCGCGCGCAATGTGGTTGCCGGATGAAAGGTGCCCGCGCCCACTTCCATGTCATAGGGTTGTAAAATCACACAACCTTGCTCGGCCCAAAAGCGATTGAGCGTCAAAATCAAGGCTTGAAAGGATTTTTTCGGATTCAAGGCGTCGGTCATGGCGTTCCGCAGAGTGATGAAATCGCGCTCAGAAACAGGGGGTTCATTGGCGCGCGCACCGTATGATCCGCGCCGCCAAGGGTCAAGACCGTGCTGCACCGCGCGGTAAAGACGTTATCGAAAGAGCGTGGGTTTGATCCACCACTCCGGATGCTCCCTTTTCAAGAGGCGCGCGGCGGCGGCAGTGGCGCGGCAAGAGGGAAAAAGACCAAAGACCGTGGCACCCGACCCTGACATGCGCGTCAATCGACAGGAAGGCAGTGACGAGACCGCTGTTTTTACTTCGCCAATGACGGGTTGCAATGTGATGGCCGCCGCTTCCATGTCATTGCGCCCCGTGTGAAGCGTCGAGAGAAAAGTGTCGTCGGACATTTTATCTGTAAAGTGCGGATGCGGCGGCGCTTTATGCGTTTCACCGCGTGCCAAACCAATTTTAGCAAATACGTCCGGCGTGGCGCTGGTCTTCAAAGGATTGACCACAAGCGCGAAGAGCTGCGGTAACGCGATCGGCGCATCCAGTGTTTCACCAATGCCCCGCATCATGCGTGATCGGCTTTCAAGGCATACCGGAACATCGGCGCCTGTTTCGAGAGCCGCCTCTCGCACACGCGGGTCATCAAGCGAGAGATGATTGAGTTTTGCGAGCAAGCGCAATGCCGCTGCCGCATCGGCTGAACCGCCGCCCATACCTGAAGCAAGCGGTAAAGATTTTACCAAATGAAATTTGCCAACACGCAAATTTTTTATGCGCGCGGTTAATGCCTGCGCAGCTTTGAGAATATGATTATCCGCGTCGTTCTTCAGTGCTGCGCTTTGCGGCCCTGAAAGTGAAAGAGCGAGCTGCGAACCTTCAACCAAAGTGAGTTCATCGCCAAAAGCGGCAAACGTCACAAGACTTTCAAGATCATGATAGCCATTGTCTCGACGGCCGAGAATGTGAAGGGTCAAATTGATCTTGGCACGCGCGCGCGCTTTACCGACCCATGCCATTCGCTTTTACCCGCCAGATCCCGATGTAAGGGGCGGAAGCCCCTTTTCGATCTTCTCGAGAATCTTCGGTAAGTCTTCGGGCTCAGGGTTGAGATCGCGCGCATGGTTCCATTGAAACCGCGCTTCACGTTCGCGCCCCAAACGCCAATAGACATCACCCAGATGATCATTGATCGTAGGATCAGCAGCTTTGAGATCAACCGCCTTTTCCATCAATTGCAGCGCTTTGTCATATTGGCCCAAACGATAATAGGCCCATCCAAGACTATCGACGATATAGCCATCGGTCGGTTGTTGTTCGACGGCGCGACGAAGCATTTTAAACGCTTCATCAAGATTGGTGTTTTGCTCAACCCATGAATAGCCAAAATAATTGAGCACCAAAGGTTGATCGGGTGAAAGCTCAAGCGCTTTTCTGAAATCCGCTTCCGCTTCGGGCCAGCGCTTTAAACGCTCATAGGCAATGCCGCGCGAATAAAAGAGACTCCAATGGCCTGGCGTCGGTTGGCCTAAAGCCGCAATCGCTGCGGAATAAGTTTCTGCCGCGTCTTTGAAGGCTTTGCGTGCGCGATACACATTGCCCAACGCAATCAAAGGTTCAATTTCATCTTTGTTATCGAGAGAAACCGATTTTAACACCGCGACCGCTTGGTCTTTTTCTCCAAGCTGTTCGAGATTGAGCGCGCGTTGAACATCGGCCGTCAAACGTAAAGGCGATGTTTGTTCAATGAGTGCGTAAGCTGCGATCGCGGATTGCGGTTGTTTCAACCGCTCATAAGTATCGGCAATCGCAAGGGCTGCGAGATTGTGATTGGAGGATAAATAATGCGCGAGGCGCAAATAGATGAGCGAAGCGAGTTCATCACCATCGCGCGTCACAGCACTGCCAAGACCATAAAGCACCTCGGCAATGCCATCACTCTCATCGCGAATTTCATCTTCAACCGCTTTGCCTTGTTCGAGATTGGCAATGGCGGCACGGACTAAAGGATGCCGCGGATAGAGGCGCTTTAATTGACGATAGACGGAGAGCGCTTCGTCTGTCTCTTTCTGCGAGATCAAAAACTGCGCGTAGAGGTCTGCGGTTCTGAGCGTTTGCGAATCTGCTTCATAAGCCGCTTTCAAAGCTTTGCGTGCTTCATCCGCCTTACCGCCGACTTTCGCAATCAAGCCGCGATGCAGAAGGCGAAATACTTTCGTACCCGGTTCTTCCGCTATACGATCAACCGCTTCAAAGGCCCGTTTGATATTCCCGCTGCCTTGGTAGCTCCAAGCGTTCAAAAGGTCCGCCGTGATGTCGCTTGACTGATTGCGGTCGCCGCGTCGAAAAATGTTGCGCGCGGTCTGGAAATTTTTATCTTTAATCGCACGCACACCTTGGGCGAGCCGCGCAATGCCACTTCCCGAATTGCGTTTCGCAACAGTATCGGCAAGCGGCAAAGCTTCCGTCATCTTGCCTTCGGCAAGAAGAGTCACAAAAGCGCGCTCGGCGAGGTCGGCGCTGCGTGGATCAAATTTGATTGATTCAGAATAAAAGCGCGACGCTGATGTCGGATCATTCGACATGCCGGCAACAAGCGCTGCGAGATAATTACCCGAAAGCGTATTGGCAAAATCAGTGTCGGCGCGTGCAGCCGTTGCGGTCAATGCGGAAACACCGATCAACCCGCTGACCAAAAGGCCGCGCGATAACGCGTACGCCTTTGGCGCGATGCGCGCGGTGCGGAAAATTATCGAGAGCGGGAAATGGTCCATCATCGATCGATACAAA
>RFZR01000233.1 GCA_009920595.1 Alphaproteobacteria bacterium
TCTTTATGATCCGCATTGCCCCCGGTGCCCATCTTGATGAAAGTGAACTCATTGAGACTTTCGTGCGCGCATCGGGGCCCGGTGGTCAAAATGTCAATAAGCTCGCGACCGCTGTCGAATTGCGCTTTGATGTGTTCAATGCGCCGGGACTTGACCAAGACATCAAAGAGCGTCTCGCCAAGCTTGCGGGAAGACGCCTCACACTCGAAGGTGTGATTGTCATTTTTGCACAGAAACACCGCACGCAGGAGATGAATCGGGCTGATGCTCGCGAGCGTCTCTACGAGTTGATCAGGCAGGCGGCCAAACGGCCGATCCTCCGGCGTCCGACCAAGCCGACACTGGCTTCGAAGAAAAGGCGGGTGGCGTCCAAGATCAAGCGCGGCGGCATCAAGGGCCTGCGCGGGCGCCCCTCGTCAGACGACTAAACGGGCACTGAATTTTAACCCTGCGACATTAAGAGCTAAGACCTTCGTCGTGGTTTATGCCGCATTGCGGTAAAGCCCGAATTTGCGCTAAAACCCTCACGCGACGCCGTGCACTAGAGGCACCAAACCAAGAAAACCAAGGTCTTCGCGATGGCAGTTACAAAATCCCGCCCGCTTTCGCCGCATTTGTCGGTCTATAAAATGACCATCACGATGGCGATGTCGATCATGCACCGCATCACCGGGGCCGCACTTTATATTGGCACCGTGCTACTGGCGATCTGGCTTTTGGCGGCGGCGACAAGCCCGGAAGCCTTTGCCACGGTGCAAACACTGTGGGGGTCGATCCTCGGTCGGCTCGTTCTGCTCGGTTATACATGGGCGCTGGTTCACCATGCGCTTGGCGGGCTGCGCCACTTCATCTGGGATTCGGGGGCGGGTTTTGGCCCCGAAAGACGGACCTTCGCGCAATTGACCCTTGTGGGTTCAATTCTCATCACGCTGGCGCTCTGGGCGCTTGGCTATTGGGTGAGGTGAGATCATGAGTAACTCATCTTCCATGAAAACACCGATGAAGCGCGTACGTGGTTTGGGTTCAGCGCGTTCGGGTACCGAGCATTTCTGGCTGCAACGTTTGACCGCTTTGGCCAATATTCCGCTCACCATTGGTTTTCTGTGCGTGGTCTATGCGGCGCTTGGCAAAGATGCAGCGGCTGCGCGTGCGGTACTCTCGCGACCTTTTGATGCGTTTATCATTGCGCTCTTTGTGATCTCAGGTGCCGTGCATATGAAGCTCGGTATGCAAACCATCATCGAAGATTATGTTCATGGCGAAGCTTCGAAACTCGCACTTCTTGCTTTGAATACATTGTTTGCTTTTCTGATCGCGGCGGCTTGTGTGTTCGCGGTTCTTAAATTGACGTTTGGAGTCTCATAATGGCCACTGCATCGCCTGCCGTGAATGGCAAAGCCTATGCGATCACGGATCATACTTTTGATGTTGTTGTTGTCGGCGCGGGGGGCGCAGGCTTGCGTGCGACCGTTGGATGCGCACAAGCGGGCCTACGCACCGCTTGTATCACGAAAGTGTTTCCCACGCGTTCGCATACGGTTGCGGCACAAGGCGGCATCTCCGCGTCACTCGGCAATATGGGGCCTGATGATTGGCGCTGGCATATGTATGACACCGTTAAGGGTTCTGACTGGCTCGGCGATCAAGATGCGATTGAATATCTCTGCCGAAACGCGCCGGAAGCGGTTTACGAGCTTGAACATTGGGGCGTGCCGTTTTCACGCACCGAAGAAGGCAAAATCTATCAACGTCCCTTTGGTGGCATGACAACCGAATTCGGCAAAGGCATTGCGCAGCGTACATGCGCCGCCGCCGACCGCACGGGACACGCCATTTTGCACACGCTTTATGGACAGGCATTGCGCGCGAATACAGAATTTTTCATCGAGTATTTTGCGCTTGATCTCATCATGGATGAGGAGGGCCGTTGCCGTGGCGTCATTGCGCTTAAAATGGATGATGGCACGATCCATCGTTTCCGCGCGAATGAAACCATTCTCGCAACGGGCGGCTATGGTCGCGCTTATTTCTCGGCAACCTCCGCGCATACATGCACGGGTGATGGCAATGCGATGGTGTTGCGCGCGGGTCTGCCGTTGCAAGATATGGAATTCGTGCAATTCCACCCTACCGGCATTTATGGCGCTGGCTGCTTGATCACGGAAGGCGCGCGGGGTGAAGGCGGTTATCTCACCAATTCAGCCGGCGAACGCTTCATGGAACGTTACGCGCCGAGTGCAAAAGACCTTGCATCACGCGATGTTGTCTCACGCGCGATGACGATGGAAATTCGTGAAGGTCGTGGTGTGGGTAAACATAATGACCACATCTATCTTCATCTTGATCATCTTGATCCGAAAATTCTGCATGAACGTCTTCCCGGCATTTCGGAAAGCGCCAAAATTTTCGCGGGCGTCGATGTGACGAAGGAACCGATTCCGGTACTTCCAACCGTGCATTACAATATGGGCGGCATTCCGACCAATTATCATGGCGAAGTGCTCACCAAGAAAAACGGCAATGCCGACACGATCGTTCCCGGTCTGATGGCGATTGGTGAAGCGGCGTGCGTGTCTGTGCATGGTGCCAATCGTTTGGGTTCGAATTCACTCATTGATCTTGTCGTGTTTGGCCGCGCCGCTGGATTGCGCGCCGCCGAACTCGTCACGCCGGGCGAGAAGCAAGCAGAGCTCGCAAAAGATTCGGCCGATCAAGCGCTCGCGCGTTTGGATCGTTTCCGTCACGCATCAGGCTCAACATCAACGGCAGAATTGCGCTTGCGGATGCAGAAAACAATGCAAACCAATTGCGCGGTTTATCGCACGGGTGATGTGTTATCAGAGGGTCAGAAACTCATTCATGATGTCTGGCGCGCCGCAGCGGATATCAAGGTCACTGACCGTTCTCTCATTTGGAACACCGACCTCCTTGAAACGCTCGAATTCGACAATCTCATTGTGCAAGCGGTTACAACAATGGACTCGGCGGCCAATCGCCAAGAGAGCCGCGGCGCTCATGCGCGCGAAGATTATCCCAATCGCGATGATAAGGAATGGATGAAGCACACGCTGAGCTTCATTGATTCTGCAAAACAAGAAACCATCATCGATTATCGTCCGGTGCATACTTACACGATGTCGAATGACATCGAATATATTGCGCCGAAAGCACGTGTGTATTGAGACGAAGCGGAGTATTGAACCATGGTTGA
>RFZR01000234.1 GCA_009920595.1 Alphaproteobacteria bacterium
AGCCTCCGCTCACGGTACGCCCTTCGATGCGGTTGTCACGCTCGGCACTGTCATTCGCGGTGAAACTTATCACTTTGAAATTGTCGCGGGCGAAAGTGCGCGCGCGCTCATGGATCTTTCGGTCGCTTATGGGATGCCGCTCGGCAATGGGATTTTGACCGTTGAGAACGAAGAGCAAGCTTGGGCGCGGGCGCGTGTGAGCGAAGGCAATAAAGGCGGAGGCGCGGCAGAAGCCGCATTAAGCGTGCTGCGCATCAAGCGGCAAGCCATTGCCGGGGCCGTCTAATGGCACGCGGTGAATTGCGTTCGTCCGCGCGGCTTGCCGCCGTTCAAGCGCTTTATCAAATGGATATTACGAGCAAAGGCATCGGCGATGTGATCGCCGAGTTTGAAGCCTATTGGCTTGGTCGCGAGATTGATGGTCTTGAAATGAAACCTGCGGAAGGTGCGTTTTTTCGAAGTCTTGTTGAAGGTGTTGTTTCAAAGCAGCGCGATATTGATCCGAAGATTGATGAAGCGCTTGCCAAAGGCTGGCCTTTGAAACGGATCGAAGCCGTTTTGCGGAAGCGCTTGCCAAAGGCTGGCCTTTGAAACGGATCGAAGCCGTTTTGCGTGCCGTATTGCGCGCGGGATGTTTTGAATTATTGGCCCGCCCCGATGTTCCGGCCAAAGTCGTTATCCGTGAATATGGCGATATTGCAGGGGCGTTTTATGATGGTGACGAAATCGGCATGGTCAGCGCCGTTCTCGACGGACTCGCGCATAAGTTGCGTAGCGGTGAGTTGGCATAGTGCGCTCCGCCCTATAGGACATGAGTCTTGCCCTTCCGTCAGGGCGGTGAGTGTGTCAGTGGAGTAGAGTATGGACGGGAGCATCGCGAGATCCTCTGAGGATAGGCTTATTGCGCGCTATTTTGCGCCATTGGCTGGGCCTGCCGGTTTGGCATTAAAAGATGACGCCGCTTTGATCACGCCCCCTCTGGGCTGTGATCTTGTGGTTACAGTGGATACCGTCGTCGCCAGCGTACATTTTTTTGCCGATGATCCTGCTGACGCGGTTGCCGAGAAAGCGCTGGGCGTCAATCTTTCCGATATTGCCGCAAAAGGCGCGAAGCCTCTGGGCTTCGTGATGGCATTGTCGCTACCCGATGATTGGCGAGAGGAGTGGCTTGCAAAATTTGCCGAAGGATTAGGGAAGGCCGCCGAGAAAGGTGCCTGTCCACTTCTTGGCGGTGACACGACACGCTCTGCAGGTCCTTTATCAATTTCGATTACGGTTTTTGGTTCGGTGCCATCAGGAACCATGGTTCGCCGCACAACCGCAAAGCCTGGCGATCTCATTGCTGTGAGTGGCACAATTGGTGATGCGGCTTTGGGATTAAAGATTCGCTCCGCGCCAGAACGTGAATGGGCGGGCGGACTTTCAGAAACGGATTATGCGCATTTGCTTGGGCGTTATCTAAGGCCTCAGCCGCGCCTCATTCTGGCGGATGTATTACGAAAGCATGCTTCGGCCGCCATGGATGTATCCGATGGTCTCATCGGCGATTGTGCGAAACTTCTTCACGCTTCGAATGTCACCGGACGCTTGCAGATCGAGAATGTGCCTTTATCGCCCGCAGCTCATGTCGCCATTGGATTCAACCCTGGTCTGCTTGCAGACGCGGTGACAGGCGGGGATGATTATGAAATCCTCCTCACGCTTCCGCCCGAACGCCTTGACGACATCGTCAAAGACGCGCGTGCTGCGGGATGCGCCATCACCGTGATTGGAGAGGTCATGGCGGGGGATCAGCCTTTGACCGTGACGCTACGCGGTGAAAGATTTCTCACCCGTGCAGGATCCTTCAGTCACTTTTGAGCGAAGTGAATTCGCTTTGTTTTTTTGAAAGTGCTTGTTGTGTCTTCCACGGTTTCAAGTCCGGTTTCAGAGCCTTCCTCTTTTGATGATCGTTTGGCGCGTCGCAATGCGGTGCTGCTCGCGACTGCGACCGCACTTGCGGGCGCTAATGCAACGGTCATTTTTGCGACCGCTGCGATTGTGGGTTCAGTTCTCGCGCCG
Source organism: Alphaproteobacteria bacterium (assembly GCA_009920595.1). Taxonomy (GTDB): domain Bacteria; phylum Pseudomonadota; class Alphaproteobacteria; order Rhizobiales; family Beijerinckiaceae; genus CAIUPE01. The sequence continues at coordinate 2,062 of RFZR01000234.1, forward strand.
GATAAAGGTCTTGCAACTCTACCGATTTCAATTTTCGTTGTCGGTATGGCCGCTGGCACTTTGCCAGTCGGATGGATCGCTAAAAAATTCGGAAGACGGGCCGCCTTTCTCACAGGCGCTTTGGCTGGAATTATCACGGGACTACTCGCCTGTTTTGCTGTTGTGCATGGACAGTTTTCTCTTCTTTGTCTCGCAACATTTTTTGGGGGCTTCTATCAGGCCGCCGCGCAATCTTATCGCTTTGCTGCAGCTGATTCAGCGAGTGCCGCCTTTAAACCCAAAGCGATTTCATGGGTACTTGCGGGTGGAATTTTTGCAGGTGTAATTGGCCCGCAATTGGTCACGCATACAATGGAGTTGTGGCAACCTTATTTGTTTGCTGCGACTTATCTCTTTCAAGCCGCCATCGCGGCTTTATCGATCTTTGTTCTTGTGCTTGTAAAAGCGCCGCCACCTTTGGCAGCGGATGCTCTTGAAACAAGACCCTTAGGTGAAATTGCACGACAACCGAAATTCATTGCAGCGGTGATCTGCGGTATTGTGAGTTATGGCTTGATGAATTTCATCATGACGTCGGCACCGCTCGCGATGAAACTTTGCGGACATGCGGTCACAGACTCAAATCTCGCCGTCGAGTTTCATGTCATCGCCATGTATGCGCCAAGCTTTTTCACCGGCGCTTTGATTGCGCGTTTTGGCGCCGTTAAAATCATTCTTGCGGGTATGGCTTTGATTGTCGCGGCGGCGATTGCCGGACATCTTGGCACCACGGTTTCGCATTTTTGGGCGGGCATGATCCTTGTCGGGCTCGGATGGAACTTCGGCTTCATCGGGGCTTCCGCGCTTGTGACCGAGACCCATCGCGCCTCCGAGCGAACTAAAGTTCAGTCTTTCAACGATTTTCTGGTGTTCGGTACCATGGTCGTTGGCTCCTTCTCATCGGGCCGGATTCTGGTCGATTTCGGGTGGGATATGGTCAATATGATCGTGTTTCCGCTTGTTTTCATCGGAATCGTCGCGTTGTTCTCGGTGAAACGCTTCGAAACTCGCCGCATGGCGTGAGGTTTCAGCGCAAAGTCGCATTTGCCATTCGAGCGTAATTTTGGCAGAGACGGGGCCGGAATCGGGCGGCTTTGGCCGATCCATGC
>RFZR01000235.1 GCA_009920595.1 Alphaproteobacteria bacterium
ATCCGTTAATCCCGAGACTGGCGCTTAACCGACCCCCTCCGAACAGGGGGTTTTTTATTGCCTTGAAGCCGAACCCCAGACTTACCAAACGGGCCGGTACGGAGAGATGACAATGACTGAGACGATGAGCGGTGCGGAAATGGTGATCAAGGCCCTACAGGATCAGGGGGTCGAGCATATTTTCGGCTATCCCGGCGGGGCGGTTTTGCCGATCTATGATGCGATGTTTCATCAGGAAAAGGTGAAGCATGTTCTGGTCCGCCATGAGCAGGGCGCGGTTCATGCCGCCGAAGGCTATGCGCGCTCGTCAGGCAAAGTCGGTTGCGTGCTTGTGACCTCGGGTCCGGGCGCCACCAATGCGGTGACGGGTTTGACTGACGCGATGCTCGATTCCATTCCGCTTGTCTGCATCACGGGTCAGGTGCCGACCCATCTCATCGGCTCGGACGCTTTTCAAGAATGCGACACAGTCGGCATCACGCGTCATTGCACGAAGCATAATTACCTCGTGCGTTCAGTCGAGGATTTGCCGCGCATTCTGCATGAAGCTTTTTATGTGGCTTCAAACGGACGTCCGGGTCCGGTGGTGGTTGACATCCCGAAAGATGTGCAATTCGCCATGGGTAAATATGATCGTCCGAAGGACAATCAACACAAGACCTATCGTCCGCAAGTGGAAGGCGACATCGAGAAAATTCGCGCAGCCGTGAAATTAATGGCGGGTGCGAAGAAGCCTGTGTTCTATACGGGCGGCGGTGTGATCAATGCGGGCACCGAAGCCTCTGCCACCTTACGCGAGCTTGTTCGTTTGCGGGCACCGAAGCCTCTGCCACCTTACGCGAGCTTGTTCGTTTGACGGGTTATCCCATCACATCGACCTTGATGGGGCTTGGCGCTTATCCGGCAGCCGATCCGCAATGGCTGGGTATGCTTGGGATGCACGGCACTTATGAAGCCAATCTCGCGATGCATGATTGCGATGTGATGATCTGCATCGGCGCGCGTTTTGATGACCGTATCACGGGTCGTTTGAATGCGTTCTCGCCGCATTCAAAAAAGATTCATGTCGATATTGATCCATCATCGATCAATAAAAATGTGAAGGCCGATATCGGCATTGTTGGCGATTGCGGCCATGTTCTCAAAAGCATGCTTGCAGAATGGAAAGCACTTGAAAAAGCGCCGGATCGCAAACGTCTTGATCCATGGTGGAATGAAATCAAAACATGGCAAGCCCGCAAATGCTTGGCCTATCGCGGTTCTGACAAGGTGATCAAACCACAATATGCGGTTGAGCGTCTTTATGCGCTCACCAAAGATATGGATCCCTATATCACGACGGAAGTCGGCCAGCATCAAATGTGGGCCGCTCAATATTTCCGTTTTGAAAGCCCCAACCGGTGGATGACATCGGGCGGTTTGGGGACGATGGGTTATGGCCTACCTGCGGCGATTGGAACGCAAATGGCGAACCCCGGCAAACTCGTGATCGATATTGCGGGCGAAGCCTCGATCCTTATGAATATCCAGGAAATGTCGACAGCGGTTCAATATCGCTTGCCAGTGAAGATTTTCATTCTGAATAATGAATATATGGGCATGGTGCGGCAATGGCAGGAATTGCTGCATGGCTCGCGTTATGCGGAAAGCTATTCAGATTCGCTGCCGGATTTCGTAAAACTCGCGGAAGCCTATGGGGCGCATGGCATTCGTTGCAATGATCCTGCAAAGCTTGATGATGCAATCCGTGAAATGATTGCTTCGCCGAAGCCGGTGATTTTCGATTGCCATGTCGAGAAAATGGAAAATTGTTTCCCGATGATTCCGTCGGGCAAGGCCCATAACGAAATGTTGCTCAATGACCTTAGCGATGATGCCGGCGTGGATATCGGTAACGTAATCGACGCTAAGGGCAAAGCGCTTGTGTGAGTGTGTTTTTCTTGAACTCGTTTGATCAGAAAGACTAACAAATGAAACTCGCAATTGGCACGAAAGCCTATTCGTCATGGTCGCTTCGGCCATGGATTTTGTTGAAGGCGCATCATATCGCGTTCGAGGAGGATCTGATCCCCCTCGACACGCCGGAATTCCGACCGCGCGTGAATGCTTATAATGCCGGCTCGACCGTTCCGATCCTCGTTGATGGCGATGTGACGGTGTGGGAGTCGCTCGCGATCATGGAATATGTTGCGGACCGTTTTCCAGAGAAAGCGATTTGGCCAAAGAACATCAAAGCGCGTGCGTTTGCGCGCGTGATTGCGAATGAAATGCATGCGGGGTTTCGTGGCCTTCGTGCCGCATGCCCGATGAATTTGCGTAAACGTTATGCCGAGATGGATCGCGGTGAATTGGTCGCCAAAGATGTTGCGCGTTCAACAACGATTCTGAAGCAAGCGCTTGAGCGTTTCGGCAAACCATCAGGAGCGGGTCCGTTCTTGTTTGGGGCATTCACGGCTGCAGATGCAATGTATGCGCCGCTTGTCTCGCGCTTCCAGACTTATTCGATCAAAGTTGATCCGGTAATCCGCGCCTATATGGATGCGATTTTCGATCATCCTGCCTTTGTCGAATGGCATAAGGCGGCGATGGAAAACACACAAATTGTTCCGCATGACGAAGTCGATGAGCCTTCGATCGGTGCATTCCGATAAATAGAAAAGAAATAACGTGTTGAAAGTTTGATAAGATGAAAAGTCACTATTCCGATGCCCCGATTCGTTGACAATGAACCCGGTGTGCTCGCGCGTATTGCCGGTCTCTTTTCCGGGCGCGGTTACAATATCGAAAGCCTCACAGTGTCCGAGACCGAGCATGAAAAACATGTCTCGCGCATCACGATCGTGACAACCGGCACCGCGATGGTGCTTGAACAAATCAAGCACCAGCTTGATCGGTTAGTGCCGGTTCACCGTGTTGTTGATCTCACGGCAAAAGGCGATGCGGTTGAACGTGAATTGGCACTCGTCAAAGTGATCGGTAAAGGTGACAGCCGCAGCGAGGCTTTACGCATTGCTGCAGCCTTTGGCGCGCGCACGCTTGATGCAACACTCGACTCCTTCGTGTTCGAACTTACGGGTGACAGCGAGGAAATCGAGCGCTTTATCCGCGTGATGGCCGGGCTCGGCCTTTCGGAGGTCTCCCGCACCGGCATTGCCGCGATGAGCCGGGGTGCCGAGGCGCTCTGAACCCTTGCCGATGTGACGTTA
>RFZR01000236.1 GCA_009920595.1 Alphaproteobacteria bacterium
GCAAGAACGCGTTGAAAATCAAAAGAGAGTCGCTCTTCCGCACGACCCGCTGCAAAATGTAAATGACACCGCACGCGCCACAGAAAATCTTCACAGCGACGGAATAAATTATATTCTTCGTGACTAAAGAGACCGGCTTCAATCAAATCCTTCGCATCTTTGATGCGATATACATATTTCGCGATCCAGAACAATGTATTGAGATCGCGTAAACCGCCTTTACCGTCTTTGACATTGGGTTCGACAAGATAGCGGGACGAACCCGCACGCGACACGCGCGTTTCGCGCTCCGCAAGTTTCGCGGCAACAAATTCAGATGCGGTATCAGCGACAATTTCATTTTCAAATCTCTTCGTGAATTGATCGAAGAGATCGTGGTCACCGGCAAGATGTCGCGCTTCGAGAAGCGCAGTACGAATGGTCATATCCGCTTTGGCTTCACGAATACATTCATCAACAGTTCTGACCGAATGGCCTACTTTTAACTACTTTTAACTTCAAATCCCACAAAGCGTAGAGAATGGTTTCAACGACACTTTCCGACCAGGGCGTGGCTTTATAGGGAAGTATGAATAGAAGATCGATGTCAGAACCCGGCGCCAATGTACCCCTTCCATAACCGCCAACCGCTGCAACGGTTATTCTTTCCCCCGTCGAGGGATTGTTTGAAGGATGAAAAATCGTTGTTGCCAATTCATGCAAAGAGGAAACTATGAAATCCATGCTTTGCGAAAGAAAATTAACACAGGCAAAGCCGTCTTTGGTGTTGTTTAAAATCCATTCCGCCTCACTACGCGCGGCCTGATGGGCCTCGTGAAGAATCGCGACAACAGATTTTCTGCGCGCGGCAACATCGCCCGGACTTGTCGCCGCCTCTTTCAATCTCTCACGTGATGCGGAAACTGTTGCAGCCATTATGCGTGGACTTTCGCCTCAATCGCATTCCAAATTTCAGCGGCAAGATCGGGTCCACCCACTCGTTTGATCGCGCGTAGACCCGTGGGTGATGTGACATTGATTTCAGTCAAGTGACCATCAATGACATCAATGCCTACAAAGATGAGACCCATTTTTTTCAATGTGGGACCGATCCTTTCGCAGATTTCTTTTTCACGTAGTGTCAATTGAGTGGCTTCTGCTGCACCGCCGCGTACCATATTGGAACGAATATCATCGCCACTCGGCACACGATTGATCGCGCCACGCGCCACGCCATCAATCAGAATGATGCGCTTATCGCCTTCAACAACCTTCGGCAAGAATTTCTGAATGACCCAGGGCTCGCGAAAAGTTACAGAAAAAAGATCATAGAGCGAGCCAAAATTCGGATCGCGTGCGGAAAGTTTGAAAACAGCTGCACCGCCATTCCCGTAAAGCGGCTTCATAACGACTTCGCCATGCATAGCACGGAATGTTTCGATCTCCACACGATCTCTCGAAATCAGAGTTGGCGGCATGAGATCAGCAAATTGCATCACAAGAATTTTTTCAGGCGCATTACGAACTGATGCGGGATCATTAACAATAAGAGTCTTCGACCCGATCTGCTCAAGCAGATGCGTTGTTGTGATATAGGCCATATCGAAAGGCGGATCTTGGCGCAGAAGAACGACATTCATTTGTGAAAGATCACGGCGCTCAAAGGGATGAAGCGTCACGTGATCGCCTTTGACATCGCGCAGTTCGACCTTTGCTGCGAATGCCGAAACAATGCCGTCCCGCAAGGCGAGCGTATCGGGCGTGTAATAGAAAAGCTCATGACCCCGCGCCTGCGCTTCAAGCATCAAGGCAAAAGTCGAGTCGCCCGTGATGTTGATTTTTTCGATCGGGTCCATTTGGACCGCAACGGATAATTTTTTCACGCTGGCTATCCTCATTCGTTGTCGCCGCCTTTTTAATCCAAAGGCAATTCAAATGCATCCTCGATATGGCGCGGAAATCGCCAGGGTACAATGATCACCGCATCACCTCGGAAATCATGTCCATAAGGCGGTTGATGGCGGAAAATCCAGTCTTCAATGGCCTTGCCCAGGCGGCGGCTTTTTGTTTCATCAATCGCTTCAAGCGCGGCATCAAAATCGCTGCGGGCTTTCACTTCAACAAAGGCGATCAATTTTCCTCGCGCGATGACGAGATCAATCTCGCCACCCCGCGCCCCATAGCGCCGCGCCAGAATTCGGTAGCCTTTCATGGTCAACCAAAAAGCCGCGATGAGCTCCGCATAATGGCCCCAGCGATAGGCCTTTTTGCGTTTTTGAGCCTGTTCTTTCAATCGATATCGCCTTTGGCGAGTGCGACGGCGCGCGCATAAACCTGGCGGCGGGGTAACCCCGTTTCTTCAACCGCAACAGCCACCGCATCTTTGACAGAGAGATGTGTGAGATGGTGCCGCAAGCGATCATCAAGCCCCTCTGTCGCTTCGTGTAATCTGTCCGAAGCGACAGCGGCACCAATCAACACAACGATTTCACCTTTGGGACGGCTCGCGGCTTCAAATTCACTTGTGAGATCTTGAAGGGTACCGCGCCGCACCGTTTCATAAAGCTTCGTCAATTCACGCGCCACCGCGGCGGTTCGATCTCCTAAAGTCTCAAGCGCATCACGCAACATATCGACGAGACGATGGGGCGATTCAAAAAAGACAAGCGTCGCGGGAATCGTAGCAAGTGCGGCAAGACGCTCCCGCCGCGCTGCCGATTTCGGGGGTAGAAAGCCTTCGAAGAAAAAACGATCTGTCGGAAGGCCCGCGGCGACAAGTGCGGCCAACACAGCGGAGGGGCCTGGAACCGGAACGACGTTAAAGCCTTCCGCCAATACCGCTTCAACAAGCCTATAGCCGGGATCAGAAACCAGAGGCGTGCCCGCATCTGAAATCAAAGCCAGCGCTTGTCCCTCTTTCAATCGCGCAATGATTTTGGGCCGCATTTCTGCAGCATTATGCTCATGATAGGCGATGAGCGGCGTCGTGATGCCATAATGAGCCAATAATTTACGCGACACGCGCGTATCTTCGGCAAAAACAGCATCGGCGGCGGCCAAGGTCCCCAAGGCACGAAAGCTCACATCTTTGAGGTTGCCGATCGGCGTTGCAACAATATGCAAACCCGGCGCGAGCGGCTCAGCCTCGGCTTTCATGCCGAAGGCGGTATAAGAAGCGGGCTCGCGGATCGCCACGAAAAAACCTTTATCGACAGACGAATGAGG
>RFZR01000237.1 GCA_009920595.1 Alphaproteobacteria bacterium
AAGATTACCGCGTGCATGAATTTGCACAATGCCGTAATCAGGCTCGACATTCGGGAAAAATTCGACGCCTTTACCAAACACACCATAGGCCTTGATCACAGCGACAAGCATGAAGAAAGCGGCAGCAAGAGTGAGGCCCGGATGCTGCACGCAAAAGCGCACGAGGCGCATATACAGACCCTTCTCGCGGGCGCGATCATCATGAGGATGATCAGCGGCCTTGCCGAGAAGCGCACCGAGAGTCGGCGTGAAAAACAAAGCCACCGCAAGCGAAGCTGAAAGCGTCGCAATCAAAGTGAGTGGCATATATTTCATGAATTCGCCGACAATGCCCGGCCAGAATAATAGGGGCGAGAACGCAGCAATACGCGTCAATGTCGCAGAAATCACCGGACCCGCCATACGCTTTGCCGCCAAGGAGAAAGCCTGTTTCGGATCCATGCCTTCAGCCAAACGGCGCTCGGCATATTCCGAAACGATGATCGCATCATCGACGAGCATCCCCACCGCGAGAATCAGCGAGAACAGCACAACAATATTGACGGTGAGGCCTGCCAATTGCAGGGCGAGAATGCCTGCCAAAAACGATCCGGGAATCGCAATGCCGATAAAGAGCGAGGGACGTCCGCCCAAAACCAACATCATGATCACGAGGACGAGCAGAACTGCGGTTACAACGCTGTTTTGCAATTCATGCAACATATCACGAATGGTCTTGGACTTGTCCTGGCTGAATGTCACAGAGACAGTTCCCGGCCATGAGGCCTGTAACTTGCCGACAACATATTTGACGGCATCAACTGTTTCGATGAGGTTTGATCCCGTCCGCTTCGAAACTTCAATCGTGATCGCGGGCTTACCATTTACCCGCGTAATCGACGTTGCATCTTTGAAAGTCGGCCGCACTTCAGCAACATCGCCCAAAGTCACACTGGCACCTGCCGATGCCGTCACCGGCAATTTCAAAATATCTTCCGGCTTTTCGATGAGAGCGGGAACTTTCACCGCAAAGCGACCTGTGCCGCCTTCAAAATATCTTCCGGCTTTTCGATGAGAGCGGGAACTTTCACCGCAAAGCGACCTGTGCCGCCTTCAAGCGCGCCTGCGGCAACAAGACTATTTGATTGCGAGACACCACCAATGAGGCTGTCGAGGCTGATGCCATAGCTCTTCATCAACATCGGCTCAGCGATGATTTCTACCACTTCATCGCGCGCGCCTTTAAGGTCCGCCGATAATACACCCGGAATGGATTCAATTGCATTTTTGGTACTGCGCGCGATGCGCAACAAAGTCCGTTCCGGCACATCACCAGTTAGACCAACAACAAGAACTGGAAAGAGCGAGAGATTAACTTCGCGGACTGTGGGTTGATCCGCGTCTTTCGGTAAATCCCGTTTCGCGTCATCGACTTTAGCGCGCACATCGGCGACCGCCTTTGTTGAATCAAATCCGGCTTGAAATTCGAGAAGAACAAAGCCGCCGCCTTCATAAGCGGTTGAGCGCATTTCTTTAACATTGGAAACGGATTTGAGTTGCGTTTCCATGGGACGCAACAACAAACGCTCGGAATCTTCAGGGCTAATGCCCCGTTGCGAAAGTTGCACATAAACAATCGGCACGCGCACATCGGGCTCGGCCTCTTTCGGAATTGTCGTATAAGCGACAAAACCGGCAATCAGCAAAAATGCCAAAAACGCAAGCGTCAGTCGCGCATGTGAGATGGCAAAATCAATAGGATTTTTCATAAGGGTCAGTCCCTAATCCGAATGCGTCAACCGAGTTTCATCGGAACAGGTTCAACAACCTGTCCCTCTTTCACAAAATCCTGTCCCTGCACGATGATTCGCGCGCCGGACTGAATGCCTGAAACGAAAAGATAATCTGTTTGGTCTTCAACCAAACCTACCGGAACAAAAGCCACTTTGTTGTCTTGATCAACCACGCGCACACCAAGCTTGCCTTCAGCCGAGAAGGTCAAAGCGGATCGCGCAACTTTTGTGGCATCAACGGGCGCGAGATAGAGCGTGACTTCTGCCGTCACACCATCCGCAATTTTACGCTCGGGATTCGCAAGACTCACATCGATGCGATACGTGCGCGTTTGCGGGCTCGCGCGGTTCGAAATGAATCGCACTGTGCCCGAAGCTTCCTCGCCGCCGATCAATCGCACATCCGCTCTGTCGCCCACTTTCACACCGGACAAACGGCGTTCAGAAATTTCAACAACCGCCAACATCGGATCAAGCGACATAACTTCAGCCACAGGCGCACCGGGTTGCAGACTTTGTCCTAAAGTCGCTGGCACTTCATTGATGATGCCTGAAACCGGCGCCAAGACTGTACCGCGATCGCGTTCGGCTTGAGCCGCGGCCAATTGTGCCTGCGCCGCTTTCAAATCGGCTTCAAATTGCGCAATGCCAAGCTTGGCAAGATTACCACTTTCAACGAGCACGCGCTTGGCTTCATATTCTTTCTGACGTTGTTCCACACGTGCTTGCGCCTGTTGCACATTTGACTCGCGCGCCTCATCCGAGAGAACCGCAATCACATCGCCCTGCTTGACGACCGATCCACGACGCACCGTCAATTCGGTAACAACGCCACTGGTGCGGGCGATTGCCATGGTGCGAACATCCGCCTCGGTGCGGCCCGACAAAGTCAGTTTGCGCGAGCGGGGTTCAACCGACGCAGGCAAAACCGAAACCTGGAACGGCTTAGTCTCCACCACTTTCGTATTGGCGGGCGGCGCTTCTTTTTTTGTCAAAGCCCCTGACGCAATCCAGACAACTGCACCAACAACAAGAAGAATGGCGGTGATACGGCTCCAAAGCATAATTAAATTCCTAGCGAGAAGGTGTTTGGGTAACGGCAGAACAAGGAGGAAGAGACACAGCGCCGCATAAAACGGCACCGATCAAATCAAGAAGAGTCGCGACTTCGGTCTCACTTTCAAAATCGGGATCAAGCGCCCGTCGGCGAATGAGCCCATCGGAGAGGGTCAGGATCAAACGGGCTACCGCATCGAGATCAATCGATTGGGGAATTTCGCCCTTGGATCGTGCTTTTTCACATACGGCAATGATGCCGCGCCCGACTTCCGCTTGAACGCCTCCCATGACATCGGCAATCGCGGGATTGCGTGCGGCTTCGCTCCAGATTTCGAGGGTAAGAACGGC
>RFZR01000238.1 GCA_009920595.1 Alphaproteobacteria bacterium
GCCGCTGGGGCAATTGTTGAACTTTACGCCGAGCATCCATCGGAAGAATTGCGCGATGTACTTGCGCGGCTTGATGATCCGAACATCATTCACTTCGCGCGACCATGGTCGATTTCCATTTTCAAAGGTGCGGCGCTCGCCATTCTCGCCACCGAAAATGATGCCGAAGCGCAGGCCTTCCGCTGCGCGGCCATCGACGCGGGTGTGCCGTGCAATGTGGTTGATCGTCCTGCCTTTTGTGATTTCTCTTTTGGTGGCATCGTCAATCGGTCACCGCTTGTTATCGGCATTTCAACAGATGGCGCAGCTCCCGTTTTTGGTCAGGCCATTCGCACAAAGATCGAAGCTTTGTTGCCACAAGGTTTGGCGCGATGGGCAGAGGCCGCACAAAGCTGGCGTCCCTCCATTCAAGCTTTGAGTCTTTCATTCCAAAAGCGTCGTGCATTTTGGGAGCGTTTCACTGCGCTCGCTCTCTCAAAGCCGAATGAGATACCGCGTGATGAAGAACGCGATCAGCTTCTTGCTGAGAGCGTCTCAACAGCCTCTTCTCCTGAAAAAGGTTCGGCTGTTCTTGTTGGTGCAGGACCCGGCGATCCGGAATTGATGACGCTCAAAGCCGTGCGCGCTTTGCAATCAGCGGATATTGTTCTTTACGATGATCTTGTCTCGCGCGCAGTGCTTGATTTTGCGCGCCGTGAAGCCAAGACCATGCTTGTAGGAAAAACGGGACATGGCCCGTCATGCAAACAAGAAGACATCAATCGCTTGATGGTAAGCTTCGCACAGCAAGGCAAACGCGTCATTCGATTAAAGAGCGGCGATCCAATGGTGTTCGGTCGTGCGACCGAAGAAATCGAAGCCTGTCGCGCAGCCGGCATTCCTGTTGAAGTCATTCCCGGCATCACAACCGCGCAAGGTGTCGCAAGCCGCTTGTTGAAATCACTGACGCATCGCGCGATTGCACGTCGTGTTCAGTTTCTCACAGGCCATGACAATAAAGGCCAATTGCCGCCCGATATTGATTGGCGCGCCATTGCTGATGATGCCGCTACAACCGTTGTCTATATGCCGGCACGCACCATCCGCGCTTTGACCGATGCAGCACTGGCGCATGGGTTGCCTCCGACAACACCCGCGATCGCGGTTTATAACGCGACACGTGCCGATGAAGATGTGATTGAAGGCACAATTGCCACGCTTGCTGACCGCATGGCAGAAAAAGAACGCACCGGTCCGGTGATTGTTTTGATTGGTCGGGCGATGGAAGGCGCAGGTTCGATTTGGGAAACCTTATTACCCACATCGCAAAATGATGCTGCACTTCAAAAGAGACAGTCTGCTTCTGCGTGATCTCTAGGCACGGCGCCATTCGGCGAGCGTGATTCCACCAAGCACAAGCATCAATGCCACCGCATGATAGAGGTGGAAGGGTTCGCCCAAAAGAATGATCGCTAAGAGCGGCCCGAAAATCGGCACGAGATTTGTGAAATTCGCAGCGCGTCCGGGCCCGATCAATTCCACCGCTTTCAAAAAGAAAAGCTGTGCCAGCAGTGACGGACAAATGCCGATAAAGGCAACAATCATCCAACCTTCAACAGTCGGCCATTGTGCTTCGCCTAACGCCATCTCGAGTCCTAAAAGCGGCAGCGATGTAATGAAAGCCGCCATCGCGACAATTGCAAAAAAACCGATGCCCGAAACTTTCGGTCGGTTGCGCAACATCAGCGTATAGATCGCGTAACTCAAACACGCGATGACAAGACCGATATCACCGATGTTGAAATTGAACGCCAAAAGAACATCAAGTTGGCCTTGGCTCGCCACCGCAATGACACCGGCAAGCGTGAAGGGAATTCCTATCGCTTGCAACAAAGTGAGTGGTGTGCGTTGAAACAGTGCTGCGCCCATCAAAACAAAAATCGGCAACGAGCCTTGCAAGATTGTCATATTCACGGCGCTGGTGTGATGCGCGGAGAGATAGAAAAGCGCGTTGAAACCTGTGAAGCCAAAAATGGCCCCGAGCACGAGACGCACAATGTGATGCTTCAACACCAACCAATCTTCGCGAATGCGTGAGAAAGCGAAAGCGAAAAGCAAACTGCAGGAGATGAGCCAGCGCAGAGTGACGATCACCATAGGCGAGACCTCGCCAATGGCCACGCGTCCGGCAATGCCATTCGCGCTCCACATCAACATTGTGAGCGTGAGCAGGAGATAGGGATTTGAGGCGCCTAACCGCCTGATCGTTTGGAGGGCCGCTTTCATGAGTTGTTCCTGAACCGGTCTCCAACCACACGCAACCCCCGATGCGACATGAGGGACACAACAAAATTTCATCGTTCCGGAATGCAAATCCCCATGCTATCAGCGCGGAGAAACCTAAAATCGAACTACGGGGTTCACATGTCCCTCAGATTTCTTGTCGTTGAAGGCAATGTTAAAGGTCCGCGCGAGCGCCATCGCGATACCTATGGAAAGACCTATTCGGACTCCTATGCAATCTCCCCGATATTGCGGGCCTAGAATCCTATGACGGCATCTGCCTCACCGGCTCGGCGCTCAATGCCTATCACGCGACGCCGGAAATTCTGCGCCAAGTCGATTTGATGCGCGCGGCCTTCAAGTCACGCACGCCCGTTTTCGGCTCTTGCTGGGGTTTGCAAATGGGCGCGCTCGCAGCTGGCGGCGATGTCCAAGCCAATCCGCTCGGCCGCGAAGTCGGCTTTGCGCGTCGGCTCACCAAAACCGAGGCGGGTGAAACTCATCCGCTGCTCAAAGGCCGTCCCGCTTCTTGGGATGCCCCCGCGATCCATCTCGATCTCGTCTCCAAACTGCCAGGAGATGTGACAGTTCTCGCCAGAAACAGCCTCACCGAAGTGCAAGCCGCCGAAATACGTTATGAGGGCGGCGTCTTCTGGGGCGTGCAATATCACCCCGAATTCAGCCTTCAAGAGCTCTCTGTCATTCTCGACCGCTACAAGCCCACTTTATTGGCCGAGTGCTTTTTGCGCACGGAAGAAGACCACGCGGCCTATGTCGCGGAACTCCGCGCCATGGGCGACGACCCGACCCGCCATGATCTCGCCTGGAAACACGGGCTCGATCAGGAAATCCTTGATCCGGTAAAAAGAGTGACCGAATTGAGGAATTTCATC
>RFZR01000239.1 GCA_009920595.1 Alphaproteobacteria bacterium
AACCCATGTAATTTTTAAGAAATTTTGAGCTGATAACTATATTTTCTACTTGACCTTGCGTAAGGTTGTAGCCTGTGGTTCCCTTCTCACCCTCGGATAGAGGAGGGTGGACCATGCGGCGCTGTTTGGGATTGCGGACATCTGAACAGACTGTGCGGACCCGCGTTGTCGGTGATGCTGTGAATGATGAAATCATGCGTGCGTCACAATCTTTTGCCGTGCAAACGGAAGCCGTTCGTTTACCACACGCCTCTGCCCCCACATTTTTTGGTGAGGAGGAAACGTCGCTCGCTGAAACAGCGCCTCTCCTGGCCTCCGCCATTCGTAATGAAGAAATTCGCCTCGATTATGAAGGGTTGATCGAGCGGTTTAAGGCGTTCGATCACCTTCGTGCAGAGTTCTTAGGCGTGACGCAGCGTTTTGTGGCTGTCGTTGATGAATTGGAAGATCTGAAGAAGGACAAAGCAGAACTACAAGGCCATCTTGAATTGTCGGAAGCCGTTGGCGCCGAGTTACGCATGGCGCTCACCGATCTTGAACCCAAATATGAGACGTTGGTGTCCGAGAAAGCGGCGCTTGAAGCTGCCGGTGAGCGGGCACGTGAGACAATTTCTAAAATTGAGGCAGCAAAACAAAAAGAACAAGAAGAGCACCAAGCCACGCGTGATGTCGTCAAACAGCGGGATGGCGCTTTGGCAGAAGCACGCGCACAAATCAATGCGCTGCAAGATGAGATTTCAGCGGGTCGTCGCGAATTGGATCGTCTGTCATCGACTTTAGCCGAGCGGGAAGTGGCCTATGAACAAGTCGCAAGTGCGTTGCGCAGCAGCGAAGAACAGGGCCGGATGCTCAAGACGTTGCTCGATGAGAGCACATTCCAAACTGCGCGCTTAAGCCGGACGGTCAGTGAATTGGAGCCCATGGCGGAGCGTTTGAAATCGCAGATTGCAACGCTTCAAGCCGCGGTTGAAGCCGAGCGCGAAGCGAAAGAGAAGGCCGCGATTGATCGCGTTGAAGGTCTTGAAGTCCTTCGGGCCGAGTTGCGCGCCACAACGGCGAAACTTGAAGCGGCAACGCAACGCGCTGAAACACAGGAAAAAATGTTGAATACCGCGCGTCAAAATTATCGCGAAAAGCTCGAAGAATTACGTGCGGTCGAGCGCTCGGTCATCGATCTCACGATGCAGCTTGCGAATATGACGCGTCGGGCTGAAACGGCGGAGGCTGAAAAATCAGCACTACATATTCGTGTCGCCGATCTTGAGACGGCAGAACGTAGCTTTGATCTTCGTTATGAAGAGGTAAGCAAAGCGCTTACCGAAAAAGAGACAGCTTTGTTGCTGGCGCGTGATCAGATCACGTTTGAATCAAGCCGTCTGGAAGAAGCCCAGCGAATGGCTCGTCTCGAGCGTGCGCGTTATGAAGCCGATATGGTTGAAATGGCTCGGCTTTTGGATAAAGAGCGTGTTGACCGCACCGTTCTTGAGGGTGCCTTGTTGTCTAATCGTCGGCGTCATATTCAACGCGGCACCGAGGAGGAGGCCTCCGAGGCGGTTGCTGAAACGGTTCAAGAAACAATCACAGAATTGGTGGACGAAGAATCGAATAGTAGCTCTCCAGCGCTTCTCGTCGATGATGCCGACAGTGGCGCGGTTATTCTCGAGTTCGAACGTGGGCCGGCAAGTGTGACCCTTGAAAACACTGTCGCAGCTGATCAGCTATCAGAAACAAGATCACCATCCGCGCCGATGGCGTCGTGAAAACCAACATCGCTTTTTGATCGTCGAGGGTGAGTGAGGACGGGACGACTTGCTCGATATACCTTGCGCGTGGTTTAACGAGTGCCTCGCTTCATGGGGAATTCGTTCATGTCCATTCTCATTCTCGGCCTTGTGATTTTGCTTGCGGGCCATTCTGTCCAAATGGCTCCCGCACTTCACGCAAGCCTTCAGCAGAAGTTCGGGCGGAATATCTATCGCGGTCTTTACAGTGTGGTGGCCGTGATCGGTGTGGCTCTCGTGATTGACGGCTTTGGGCGCTATCGCGCCGATGGCATGATCCCCGTTTGGGATTCACCGACCGGGATGAAACATCTCAATCTGTTGTTGATGCTTTTTGCATTCATTGCACTGATCGCGAGCCAACTTCCGCGCGGCTATATCAAGGCGCGGTTGAAACATCCGATGCTCGTCGGGCTCAAAGCCTGGGCTTTAGGCCATCTGCTCGCGAATGGCGATCTCGGCAGCATCATTCTCTTCGGCTCGATCCTCGCTTGGGCGGTTGTAAACCGGATTTCCTTCCGTTGGCGGCCAGTGGGGGCAGAACCGCCCGCGCCGCGTGTTTTCGGCGACGTCTTGTCGGTCGGTATTGGCGTTATTGCCTATGTGGCGATGCTTTATTTGCATCCCATCCTCATCGGCGTGTCGGTCTTTGGCTGAATTTGGCTGATTTTTTACTTACAAAAGCCACCGGTCTTCCTTATAGAGGGCCGGTTGCAATCTGATTTTTGGGCGTCTTGAGGCCATGAGCGATATTTTCCGCGAAGTTGACGAGGATCTCCGCCGCGATCAGGCGGTCGATATCTGGAAGAAATATGGTCCGCTCTTTTTGGCGGTCGCGGCTGTCATCGTCGCGGGCACCGCGCTTTACCGCGTTTATGTCTATTATGAGCGCCAAAAAGCCGAGGCGCTTGGCGGGCGTTATCAAGCCGCGCTTGAATTATCGCGCACGGGCAAGAATGAGGAAGCAGCCAAAGAATTCGCCGCCATCGCTTCAGAGGGTGGCGCTGGTTATGGCGTCTTGGCGCGTTTCCGCGCCGCCGCAGAACTTCAAGTGAAAGACAAAGCGGCAGCGGCCGCGCAATTCGACGCGCTGGCGAATGACGCCTCCATCGGCGCGCTTCTGCAAGGTCTTGCCCGCTTGCGTGCGGCGACCGTGCTTGCTGATACGCTTTCCATTGATGAACTCAAAAAGCGTCTCGAGCCACTGCTGCCGCAAGGCTCGGCTTGGGGACCCAATGCACGCGAGTTGATTGGCCTTGCGACGATGAAGGCGGGTGATTTAGAGGCGGCAGGCAAAGTCTTTGACGAAGTCATGACTGATCCCGCATCGCCGCCGAGTTTGAAGCAACGTGTTGAAGTCTATCTCGCGC
>RFZR01000240.1 GCA_009920595.1 Alphaproteobacteria bacterium
AAGGGGCGTTGGCAAAAGCCGATTGATGATGCGCTTTGGGTCTCATCGAACGGTTCGCCGCTCACGCAAATGGCCTTCTACCAACAAGTGACAAAGCGCACTGAAGACCATCTCGGTAAATCGATTAACCCGCATCAATTCCGCCATATTGCAGCTTCGACCATGGCCACGGAAGAGCCGGTTCATGTTCGGGCAAGTGCCAGCATACTCGGCCATTCTTCATTCCAAACGACGGAAGAGTACTACATTCAAGCCCAATACGCGCAGGCTCATGAGACTTATATTTCAGTCATGAGTCAGACCCGAAAAGGCTTAAAGAGGTAGTCGGGCTTATGAACCGTAGCGGGCTGCAATTTACAAAAGCAGATATGAAACGGATGCTTGAGGCCGCGCGTGATGCGGGCATCGAGATCGGTGCTTTTGAAATGAAGCCGGACGGTACAATGCGGATAGAGCACAGCATACGTGACTTGGACGGCAAGGAAGCCAATGACACTTTAAAAAGCTTGATCCTTCGGGAGGTTAAAGCCCATGAAACTTAGAGCTGAACTCGATTACATTCAGGCCTTTAAAAGTCGAAGAAATGGCAAGGTTTACTATTATTATCGAAGAGCCGGTAAACGAATTCCCATAAAAAGTGAATTTGGTACAGCAGCTTTCTTGCGCGAAGTGGCTGAGATCGAAAAGAAATTTATGAAATCAAGCGGGAACGTTCACGGTACATTGGGCTTTTTGATTGATTCTTATAAGGCTAGTCAGAATTTTATTGAGCTAAGGACTGCCACACGCTTGAGTTACGAGCGCGCTTTTTCAGTTCTGAAGCCATTTTCATCCGCTGAAATCAAAGACTTTAAGCGATCAACGATCATTGAACTTCGCGACCGTGTTTTGTTGCCAAAGCATAAATTGTGGATGGCAAATTATGCGATCACAGTTTTGAGCGTTCTGTTTCGGTTCGGGCACGATCTCGGCCTTGTCGAGAATAATCCCCTTCGCGAACGTGTTCGCAAACTTAGAAATCGGGATCGAATTCTGGCCAACCGTCCCTGGACTGCTGAAGAAAGAAAAATAGTACTGGAAAGCGCTCCATCAAATCTGAGACTGGCCCTCGCTTTAGCCATGTGTACCGGCTTAAGAAAAACCGATGTCTTGTCGATCACGATGTCTTCAATTGCTGGTGATGTGATTTCAATACGTACCTCAAAACGCGGCGTTCCCGTAAGATTGCCATTACATCCGGTTTTGAAGGATGCGCTCGCGTGCAGGCCAAATGTCGATGCGGTTCAGATCGCTTTGCGTGCTGATGGAAATCCATGGAACGCAAAAGGTTTTGATTCCGCTTGGCACAGGTTGAAAACAGATCTTGAAAGCGCAGGTAAGATTGAAAGCGGACTGACAATCCATGGTCTTCGGCACACGCTCGGGACCTTACTTAAAGAGGCGGGCGCTCACGATGGTGAAATTGCCGATGTGCTGGGTCAGAAGAGCACGGCGATGGCCCGCCATTACAGTAAAGAAGCGGGCCTTTCCGACAAGATGAGTGACGTGGTGAGGCGTCTCGAGATCATCACAAAAGACCAAAAAACCGGTTGAGTTTTTTGGCCAAAATTGAAGCCAAAAAGACCAAAACCTGAACAAAAGTGTCAAACTCGTCTCGAAAAAGTGTCAAACTTTTTTAGGCACCCCTCGCTAAGTCATTGAAAATAATTGTGCCTTTTGTAAAAAATAGACTCTGAAGATGCGATTTTCTGTCGCGTTGGGGCGGGAGGTTTGCTACAAGCGCGCGCATCATAAGGATCAGGCGTCGTGTCCACCCCGTCCCAAGCTTTGTCGGTTACAAAATTCGTCACCGCTTGCTGTTGACCACCGATAATGAAGGACGTGAATGGGCGTTACGCCCTGAATTCACAATTCCAGTGGCGCGAGCCTATCTCGCTTCTGGCTCATTGAAGGAAGCGGGTTACAGCTATTATGGCCCTGTGTTTCGGGCGCGTTCAGGGGAACCGAGTGAATTTATTCAAGCCGGTATCGAATCTTTCGGTCGCGCTGATGCGGAAGCCGCTGACGCTGAAATCTTAGCGCGCGCGCTTGAAGCTTTGCGTGAAGTGGACGCAACAAAATATGAGATCCGTTTAGGCGATATGGGTCTCTTCACCGCTTTGCTTGAAACGCTTGGGTTGCCCGCCGTATGGCAACGGCGGTTGCGTCGCGCTTTTGCGAAAGGTGCGCTTGATGCGTCTTCACTCGCTTCCTTTGCGAATGAAGAAATTGAACCAAGTGAACATGCTGGTTTGTTAAAAGCCATGCAGGGGCAAGATCCACGTGCAGCGCGAGGCTTTGTTGAAGATCTTTTGAAAATTGCGGGCATTTCTTCCGTTGGGGGTCGTAGCGCTGGCGAGATTGCTGAACGTTTTTTGTCGCAAGCCTCGCGTGAAGATGAAGGCACTTTTTCTGACGAGTCGCGATCAGTGCTTCAGCGTTTCTTGGCCATTGAAGGTGATCCCGATTCTGTGGCTGACTCTTTGCGAGCGTTAAGTGATGAAGCCGAGCTTCACATTGATCCGGTCATCGATGCATTTGAAACGCGCGCCGGTTTTTACGCAGCGCGCGGTATTGATTTGAATGATGTATTTTTCTCCGCCCGCTTTGGCCGTAACCTCGATTATTACACGGGCGCTGTGTTTGAAATTCGCCGCAAGACTGATCAACGCATCGTTGTCGGTGGCGGTCGTTATGATCGCCTGTTGAAATTGCTTGGCGCGTCGGACGCTATTCCCGCTGTGGGCTGCGCGGTATTTATTGATCGATTGCAAGGAGGCGCGGCATGAATGCGTCGCGTCACGATGAGCCGCTTTTGATCGCTTTGCCGTCAAAAGGCCGGTTGCAAGAAAATGCGTTTGCTTTTTTTGCCCGCGCAGGATTGGCGCTTCAACAGTCGCGCGGTGCGCGTGATTATCGCGGTGCGATTGAAGGCATGAAGGATGTCGAGGTTCTGTTTTTGTCAGCTTCAGAAATTGCGCGTGAATTGGCTTCAGGCGGCGTGCATTTCGGAATCACGGGCGAAGATCTGATCCGTGAGTCGATTGCGGATGCGGATCAAAGGCTTGAACTTGTCTCACCGCTTGGTTTTGGTCATGCGAATGTGGTTGT
>RFZR01000025.1 GCA_009920595.1 Alphaproteobacteria bacterium
GATACTGCGGCCCTGCATGACAGCGCACGCGATCTCACGGTCGGAGAAGCGATGCTCACGGATTATTCAACCCTTCATCCAATGGATACAGTTGGAAGAAGCGTCGAAAAACTCATCCGCTCAAGCGATGAAGTTTTTCCTGTGATTGATGAAACCGATCATGCCTTTGGCTTCGTCACAAGACTTGCCCTTCTTGAAGCTTTGACCAATCAAGCCGACGCAACACCGATATCATCCCTTATGACACCGAGCGAAAACACGATCAAAGAAAATGATAATCTTGAACAGGTGCTTTCACGTCTCGAACATGACGAACAGCCAGGTTTCATCGTGGTCGACAATGACGGACGCGCGATAGGATTGCTGACACGCGCGTCGATGGCGCAAGCGATTTTGATCCATACCGCACGTCCCGGATGGCACAGTCATCGCGGCGGTTTAATCGCCGCGAGTTTGCCGGGATTCAAAAAACGCGTGCTGTAAAATCAACCACGTCCAACGAGTGGCATTTTAGTAGCCATAACTGTCAAAGTGAGGACATTTGCATCAAGCGGCAAGCTCGCCATATAGACAATAGATTGCGCGACATAAGCAACGTCCATGGTGGGCTCGGCTCGAATTTGCAAATCCGCTTGCAACACGCCTGAATTCATTTTCGAGGTCATATCGGTTGCCGCATTACCGATATCAATTTGTCCGCAAGCGATATCGTATTTACGGCCATCAAGTGCGGTTGATTTCGTCAAACCGGTAATCGCATGTTTGGTTGCGGTATAGGGTGCAGAATTCGGACGCGGTGTTTGCGATGAGATCGAACCATTATTGATGATTCGACCGCCGCGTGGATTTTGATCTTTCATAATCCGAAACGCTTCTTGCGTACACAAAAAGGCCGAAGTGAGATTGGCATTCAGAACCGTTTGCCATTGCTCAAATGTCAAATCTTCAAGGTTGATCGGCGGTGCGTTCGAGCCTGCGTTGTTGAACAAGACATCAAGCCGTCCAAAGCGCTCTTTCGTTTTGGCAAATAAGGTCGCAACAGCCTTTGGATCACCAAGATCGGTTGAAACCGCGAGCGTCGGTACACCATATGAAGCGCCAAGCTTTACTGTCTCATCAAGCGCATCTTGACGGCGGCCTGCCAAAACAACGCTATAGCCTTCTTTCATCATCGCAAGCGTTACGGCCCGGCCAATGCCAGAACCCGCGCCCGTGATCATCGCAATCTTACCTTGCCCACTCATCAGCCTATCCAATCTTTATGAGAGTTTATTCAATCAATCACGCTGCCAGTCGTGCCAATGCACGACCAAAACGATCAAAGACATCGTCAATTTGCTTTTCGGTGATGATCAAAGGTGGACAAAAGGCGATGATATCGCCGATCGCGCGAATGATTAGTCCTTCTTCATGACAAAGTTCCGAAAGCTTCAATCCGGTTGCTCCCGGCTTTTCAAAGGCTGCCTTTGTTTTTTTATCAGAGACGAGTTCCATCGCACCGATCATTCCCACACCGCGCGTTTCGCCAACAAGCGGATGATCCTTGAAGGAATGCAAACGCTCGAGGAAACGCGGGCTCAATTGTGGCACGCGCTGCATCAAGCCACGCTCTTCAATGATGTCCAAATTTTCATTCGCAACCGCCATCGCGAGCGGATGCCCTGAGGTTGTGAAGCCGTGACCAAAGACACCAATCTTCGCTGTGTTATCTGCAATTACATTGTAGATTTCATTGGTAAACACAATCGCTGCCAAGGGCACATAAGAAGACGTGATCTGCTTCGAGCAAACCATGATGTCTGGCTCGATTCCGTATGTCGTGCAGCCCCAAGTGCTCCCTGTACGACCAAAGCCATTAATGACTTCGTCTGCGATAAGCAGCACATCATATTTGCGACACACCGCTTGAATCTTGGGCCAATATGTACGCGGGGGCACAAACACACCTCCAGCGCCCATCACCGGCTCGCCGATAAAGGCGGCGACAGTTTCCGGACCTTCGGCGAGAATTTTATCTTCCAATTCTTTCGCCAGCCTTGTTGCAAAATCTTCTTCGCTCTCACCCGGTTCGGCATAGCGCCAATGATGAGCGCAGCTGACATGTTTGAATTGTGGGAAAGGCACATCAAAATCGCGATGATTATTCGGCAATCCGGTCAAGCTCGCAGAGACCAATGTAATGCCGTGATAGGCTTTAATGCGTGAAATGATTTTCTTCTTCTGCGGACGACCGAGTGCGTTGTTGTAATACCACACCATTTTTACAACAGTGTCATTTGCCTCAGAACCTGAATTGGTGAAATGCGCTTTACCCATTTTACCGGGCGCCATTTTCACCATACGCTCAGCAAGCGCGATCGCTTGCGGATGCGATTTGTGAGAGAAAGAATGATAATAAGGAAGCTCGCTCATCTGCTTGGCAGCTGCCTTCGCAAGGCGCTCTTCACCAAAACCAACGGCCACACTCCATAGGCCCGCCATCGCTTCGATATATTCCTTACCCGCGTCATCATAAACATGGATACCCTTTCCATGCGTGATGATCATCGGCCCGACTTGTTCGTGACGACGCGCATTGGTGACGGGATGAAAATAAAATTCGATGTCGCGTGCTGCGAGTGAATTCGGATTGGCGGTCATCATCTGCTCCAGAACCGGAAAAAACGCGATCACGATAGCGTGCTACGCGGCTAAAGAAAACCGCCGAGCCCTGCAGGAACGATCAGGCCGCCGTGCCAAACCGACGCAGCACTCGCAAAAATCCGCCCGCGACCAAACCCCAAAAGGCACCGCCAATGCCAAACAAGGTCAGCCCCGAGGCTGCAACCAGAAATGTGACAACGGCCGCTTCACGTTCGGACGCATCTTGGACCGCCGCCATCAGCGCGGCACCAAAGGCCCCCATCAAAGCAAGCCCCGCCACGGCCTCAATCAAAACAGGCGGTGAAACCGCGATCAAAGCGGTGGCACCCCCCGCCAAAAGACCAAAAATGATGTAAACCACACCAGCGGTAACGCCCGCCACATAGCGTTTTTGCGGATCAGGGTGGCAGTCAGGTCCTGCGCAAATCGCAGCCGTAATCGCGGCAAGGTTGACCGCATGGCCGCCAAAGGGCGCTGAGAGCGCCGACAACAATCCCGTCACCGTGAAAAGCGGTCCGGGCTCGGGCCGATAATGATGCGCCGCCAAAACCGCCATACCGGGAATATTTTGCGAGGCCATTGTGACGATGAATAATGGCAATGCGATACTGATCATCGCGGGTAATGAGAAATGCGGTTCGATCAAAACTGGTTGCGGAATGAGAGACGACAGGCCGAGCGACGGCGCGGTGCCAGTAAGATAGAGGCTCACAATTAAAACAAGAACAGCGGCAGGGACCGCGAGCACACGTTTGAACCGCGCAACAATTGCCCACACCACGATGATGGATAAAGCGGCACTCGGCATTTGCGCAACAGCCGTAACAGGCGCAACACAAAGATGAAGCAAAATGCCCGCAAGCATCGCATTAGCCAAAGCAGGCGGGATCGCATTCACAGCGCGGCCTAAAGGTTTCCAGAGACCTGCGATCACCAGCAGAAACGAGGAGAAAAGAAACGCGCCGACTGCTGTCGAAAATCCCCCCGGCAACAAGCCTGTTGTTGCCAATAATGCAGCACCCGGTGTTGACCAAGCCACGCTCACGGGCATCCGTGTTTTCAGGCTTAAGATGATTCCGCCAAGACCCATCGCAATGGATAACGCCATTAAGCCGGAAGCGGCTTCGGCTTCACTTGCGCCCACTGCTTTTAACCCATGCACAACCACCGCGAATGAACTGGCGCAGCCAACAAAAGCCGCAAGCAACCCCGCAATAACGGCATGAACCGGAAAGACGGATTTTTGAAGGGTGAGACCATCAAAAGACTGGGGTGAAGAGTTATCAGCGGTCATCAGCAGAGATCATTTTCCAGGGCGATCATCATCTCCCTCTCGCATAAGAGCGACGTCCATGTCGAGTGGCGAAAGCCGACAAGATCAGCGTTTTTGCGGACATCGCGACTGATCCTGATCAACGCCAAGCTTAACAGCATGATCCATGGATGAATCCCTCTCACTGTTGACGCTTAGATGTTCAGGAGCTTCTCGATGTTATCTTTCTCAAATCTTCGCCGCGCATCTCTCATCGCGCTTGTTTTCATACCCACTCTGGTATTGACACCCGCCCACGCCAAAGACGAGGGCTGGGGCCCGGGACACGCGATGATGTGGGGTGGGCCCACGCGCAACTGGTTTGGCTGGGGAGAGTCAGAACATTTCTGTGGCGGCACCGGCACGAAGAATATTGAACGCTTCACAGCGCTTGTGGAACGTCAACTCAAAGTCACCGAAACACAAAAACCTGCGCTCGACACGCTCAAAAATGCTTTTCAAACGGCACTTGCTGAGTTGCAACCGCTTTGTGAAAAGCCGCACACCGGACGATGGTCACCGCTTGAGAGGCTCACTGTAGCTGAAGCTCATATGAACTCCATGATCACCGCCATTCGTACGGTGCGCGGACCGCTTGAGAGTTTTTATAACCTTCTTGATGACAAGCAAAAGCAAACGCTCGATGAGATTCATCCGGATTGGCGCTCACGTTTGCCGTGGAATAAATGATCGTGCCACGAGCGCATCTCAATGAAGGGAATGAGAGTGCGGTCCTTGACCGCATTCTTCATGCCGCAGTTGGCCGAATGACAGGCGGCACTTCGCCGATCGGTCTATCGTTGGCTGTTCTGGATTGGGCCACTCATCTTGCCGCTTCACCGGGACGAATGACCGAATTAATGCGCTGCGCCACGCTTGAAGCCTTGCGCGGGTTCGATCTCACATTGAATGAAATGCGCTCGCAAAATCAGACTGCACTTCCAGAAAGCCATGACCGGCGTTTTGCGAGTCCCGCATGGCATAAACTCCCTTACTCAGCATGGGTAAGGCAATTCGCTGCCGCACAACATTTTTGGGATGAGGCGGTTAAAGTTCATGGCGTGAGTCAACGACATCAAGCGCTTTTGGCTTTTCTTGCACGCCAAGCGCTCGATATGATTGCGCCGAGCAATTATGTTTTAACAAATCCCGATATTTTGAAACGCAGCGTCGAGAGCCAAGGCCTAAATCTTGTTAATGGCTGGCTAAATGCGCTTGATGATTTAACAGCCATAAGTTTCGGACACCGCGCTCCTCAAGAAGACCGACTTCGAGTCGGTGTTGATGTGGCAACGACGGAAGGCGTTGTTGTTGCGCGTACATCCATTGCAGAAATAATCCATTATAAGCCGCGCACCGAAGCCGTTCATTCAACGCCGGTTGTGATTGTGCCTGCCTGGATCATGAAATATTACGTCCTTGATTTATCGCCGTCTAATTCACTCATCCGCCATCTGGTTGATCAGGGCCTTTCTGTTTTTGTCGTGTCTTGGAAAAACCCAACCGCAGAAGATCGAAATATCGGTCTTGATGATTATCGTATTCAAGGCGTCAATGCGGCCATTGACGCGGCACGCGCAATTACGGGAGCGGAGCAAGTTCACCTCACGGGCTATTGCCTCGGTGGCACATTAGCCGCAATCGCCGCCGCTGCTATGGGACGCGATGGCAACAATTACCTCAAAAGTCTGAGTCTTTTTGCCTCTCAAACTGATTTTCACGATGCTGGTGAATTACGTCTCTTTATTAGCGAGAGCCAATTGGCTTTGATTGAAGATATGATGTGGATGCGAGGCTATCTGCAAGCTGATGAAATGGCCGGAACTTTTCATATCTTAAGATCCAATGATCTTATTTGGTCACGTATGATTTCAAATTATGCGATGGGTGAACGTGAAAAATCAGCGGATCTGATGCAATGGTCAGATGATGCAACGCGCATGCCTTATCGCATGCACAGCGAATATCTTCGATGGCTTTATCTGGAAAACCGTCTGGCTGAAGGTCAATTGATGATTGATGGTTATCCGGTTGCCTTACGCGACATCACGGTGCCTATCTTTTTGGTGGGGACCGAATGGGATCATGTCGCGCCTTGGCGTTCCGTATATAAACTCCATCTTGCTGCTGAAAGCGAAATTACTTTTGTTCTCGCAAAAGGTGGGCATAACGCAGGCATTGTCAGCCCGCCCGAACAACACGATCGTCACTTTCGGATCGGAACGCAAGCACATGATGCTGCCTATATGGATCCTGAAACATGGCTCTCGACGCATCAACCAAAAGAAGGATCTTGGTGGCCGGCTTGGTTTTCTTGGCTTCATGATTTGGCACCTGAGCAGATCACTCCGCCACCGCTTGATCACGCCGCACTTGGTTACCCGTCTTTAGGTCCCGCACCGGGACTTTATATCCATGATTGATCCTCTTGATCTTTATCAATGAGAGTCTCTGCATTTCACTCTAATGTTTTTGCATCATTGAAATTCAACTCGTGAAGGAGCCCGCGCTATGACCGACAGCGATCTTCGTCAATTAATCATCGATGAACTTGAATTTGAACCGTCGCTTGATGCTTCGAATATCGGCGTCGCCGCCTCATGGTATCGCGCAGGAAATTGAAATCCGTTATTCAACGGATAAGAAAATCAATGATGATGAAATCGCCCGCCGCTGTGTGAACATCATCACGTGGGACACGACGCTGCCTGAGGGAAAAATTACTGTGAAGGTCGAGCGCGGTTGGGTAACGCTTTCAGGGGAAGTGCCCTGGCATTTCCAGCGCGTGGCTGCTGAATCGGGTGTCAGAAAAATATCGGGCGTCACAGGAATCACAAATCTCATCACCATCAAAGCCCGTGTCCAACCCGGTGATGTGAAGCAGAAAATTCAGGATGCATTAAAGCGGTCCGCCGAAGTGGAGGCTAACGCCATCCGCATTACCGTCACCGATTCAGGCGTTCGGCTTGAGGGGAAGGTCAATGATTGGCGCGAGCGCGAGATTGTTGAGAAAGCAGCCTGGAGTGTTGCCGGTGTGATGGCGGTCGATGATCGCCTCACCGTCTGAACGCTGGTGTTTGAGAGCCTAAACGGGCGCTTTCACCCCTAAAATTGACAAAGAACGGGCGTGGCGATTACCGTCTCGCCCGTCATGTCAAACATCGCATCGCTTCATTCGCTTCATCACGCTCCCGAGCTTGGGGGGCGTCCGATGCCGCGTCCTTTCGATGCGGATTGGATCGATGAGATTCGCGTCAATCTCTCAGCCGTTGAGCGCCGCACGGCAACTTTGCCGGCTAGGCGCAGCGTGAAAAAAGACGCGCAGGCGGCGTGGCTTTTGAAAGCCGTCTCGTGCATTGATCTCACCACATTAAATGGAGATGATACGGAAGGACGTGTGCGGCGGCTTTGCGCAAAAGCGCGACAACCCATTCGTGAAGATCTCCTTCAAGCGCTCGGCATGGGTGATCACAAAATCACAACGGGCGCGATCTGCGTCTATCATCGCTTTGTAGCCGCTGCCGTAGATGCTTTAAAAGGCTCGGGAATTCCCGTTGCCGCCGTATCAACGGGCTTTCCTGCGGGCCTTGTGCCGCATGATGTGAAATTGCGTGAGATCGAAGCCTCCGTGAAGGATGGGGCACAGGAAATCGATATTGTTGTTACGCGTGAATATGTTCTGACCGGGAATTGGAAAGCGCTTTATGATGAAATGCGTGATTTCCGACAGGCCTGTGGGGACGCACATGTGAAGGCCATTCTTGCGACAGGCGATATCAAAACGATGAAGAACATCGCCAAAGCCTCGATGGTATGCATGATGGCCGGTGCTGATTTCATCAAGACATCGACCGGCAAAGAATCAAGCAATGCCACATTGCCCGTCTCACTCGTAATGCTGCGGATGATCCGCGATTATTATGAGCGAACCGGTTACAAAATTGGATTCAAACCGGCAGGCGGAATTTCAGCTGCGAAAGATGTTTTGAATTATCAGATTTTAATGAAAGAAGAATTGGGTCGCCCCTGGCTTGAACCCTCTTTGTTCCGTGTCGGCGCATCAAGTCTTTTGGCCGATATCGAACGGCAACTCGAACATCACATCACAGGTCGTTATTCGGCCTATAATCGCCACCCAGTTGGATAAGAGAATGAGCGTCGCGCATTATTTCGAGACCATGGATTATGGCACGGCGCCAGAAGCGGATTCAGAAGCGCGCGGCTGGCTTGCAAAACACAATCATCGCTTCGGTCATTTCATTGACGGACGCTTTGTTACCTCTACATCAAAAGCCACTTTCGAAACCAGAGAACCTGCAAGTGGAAAATCGCTCGCGGCCATCGCCAAAGGGACCAAAGCCGATATCACCAAAGCGGTTGCGGCAGCAAAATCCGCTCAGCCAAAATGGGCGAAGCTTGGGGGCGCTGCGCGTGCACGTCATCTTTATGCGTTAGCCCGCATGGTGCAGCGTCACGCGCGTTTATTTGCCGTGCTTGAAACGCTTGATAATGGCAAGCCCATCCGCGAGACCCGCGATATCGATATTCCTCTTGTCGCGCGGCATTTTTATCATCACGCTGGTTGGGCGCAGGTCATGGATCGTGAATTTCCCGATCATGATCCCATTGGTGTTGCGGGACAAATCATCCCGTGGAATTTTCCATTATTAATGCTCGCATGGAAAGTGGCTCCTGCGCTCGCTTTCGGCAACACAGTGGTTGTAAAGCCTGCGGAATTTACACCGCTCACGGCATTGCTCTTCGCCGAACTTGCGCATGAAGCGGGTTTGCCAAAAGGCGTGCTCAACATCGTTACGGGCGATGGCGACACTGGCGCTGCACTCGTCGACGCGCCGGTGGATAAGATTGCTTTTACGGGCTCAACCGAAGTCGGTCGCATCATTCGCGCGAAAACAGCGGGCAGCGGCAAGAAACTGACTTTGGAACTTGGCGGTAAATCGCCCTTCATCGTCTTTGATGATGCGGATCTTGATGGCGCGGTCGAAGGTGTGATTGATGCGATTTACTTTAATCAAGGGCAAGTCTGCTGCGCCGGTTCGCGTCTCTTGGTACAAGAAGGCATTGCCAATCGCTTCGTTGATAAGCTTAAAACGCGCATGGCACATTTGCGCGTCGGCGATCCGCTGGATAAAAGCATTGATATCGGTGCGATCATTGATCCTGTGCAACGCTCGCGAATTGATGCGCTTGTGAAAAAGGGCGTGAGTGAAGGGGCTTCCCTCTTTCAACCCGATTGCAAACTCCCGAAATCTGGATGCTTCTATCCGCCGACATTGCTTACCAATGTTGCACCCGCTTCAACGGTCGCGATTGAAGAAATCTTCGGCCCAGTTCTTGTGAGCATGACTTTCCGCACGCCAGAAGAAGCGGTCGCGCTCGCCAATAATACACGTTATGGGTTGGCGGCGAGCGTATGGAGCGAAACACTCTCCCTCGCCCTTGATATCGCACCAAAACTCAAAAGTGGCGTGGTCTGGGTCAATGCAACCAATCTCTTCGATGCATCGGTTGGCTTTGGCGGTTATCGCGAGTCAGGCTTTGGTCGTGAAGGCGGACGCGAAGGCGCATTCGCTTATTTGAAGCCCAAAAGCCACACAAATCGAAAACTTCGAAAAGCGCTAGTCCCTCTTCGAGAAGCCACAAGCGTAACGGCACCCAATGATGCAGTGGCGATTGATCGCACCGCGAAACTCTTCATTGGCGGCAAACAAGTGCGGCCTGATGGAAATTATTCGCGTATCGTTCTTTCAGCGAAGGGAAAACGAATTGGCGAAGTGGGTGAAGGCAATCGTAAAGATATTCGGAATGCCGTGGCGGCGGCGCGAGCAGCTGAAGCCTGGTCGAAAGCCACAACACATAACCGCGCGCAAATCCTGTATTATCTTGCTGAGAACCTTTCAACCCGCGCAAACGAATTTGCCGCCCGTATTGCCGCATCAAGCGGTGTCACGCCTTCGATGGCTAAGCGCGAAGTGCAGTCTTCCATTGAACGGCTTTTCACTTATGGTGCCTATGCTGATAAATTTGAAGGCGCTGTTCATCAACCACCTTTGCGCGGCGTGGCACTCGCCATGAAAGAATCAATCGGTGTCGTCGGGGTCATTTGTCCTGATGAAGCCCCTCTTCTTTCACTCATCAGTCTTGCAGCACCACTCATCGCCATGGGCAATCGAATTGTCTTGGTGCCGAGTGAGCGCTCGCCCCTTATCGCCACAGATTTCTATCAAGTGATTGAAACGTCCGACGTGGCTGCAGGCGTCATTAACATTGTGACCGGATCATCACTCACGCTGGCTAAGACGCTTGCCGAACATGATGATGTTGATGCGATTTGGGCGTTTGGCGACAGGAAGCTTTCAACACTTGTTGAAAGCTCTTCGATTGGAAATCTCAAAAGGACTTTTGTTGATGAGGGCTATGCAACCGATTGGTTCACACCGAAAACTGCAGAAGGACCGGACTGGCTAGACCATGCGGTCGAAATTAAAAATATCTGGATCCCCTATGGGGAATAAATAAGTCACTCTCGGGAGGTAGATGATGCTCAAGAATATCAATCCGCTTTTAAATGCCGACGTGCTTTATGCGCTGAGAGCCATGGGACATGGCGATGATCTCGTTATTGCCGACACAAATTTTCCATCGGACTCCGTGGCGCGTGAAACCAAGCTTGGTAAATTGTTGCGGATTGACAATACGACCGCGGCTGAAGCTGTTCGTGCCATTCTCTCTGTGATGCCGCTTGATACATTCGTAGATCACGCCGCGCACCGGATGGAGATTGTTGGCTCGCCCAATGAAATTCCGAATGTTCAACAGGAAGTTCAAAAAGAGATTGATCGCGCAGAAAAGAAATCCATGCCCATGGGTACGATCGAACGCATGGCTTTTTATGAGCGGGCCAAGAAATCATACTGCGTAATTCAAACGGGCGAGACACGATTCTACGGCTGCTTTATTTTCAAAAAAGGCGTTATTCCGCCAAAACGCTCGTAAAGCTTCAAAGCGCACGCCGATCAAGCGACGCGAAAACCGGCGTGCTTGTCTCAAGCTTTGTGAAGGTGACGCCTTGATCCAAAAGCGCGCGGACGCCGTTTACAACGCCCGCGCCGCTTGGGCGATGGGGCTGATTCATATGAGCGATAATCACATCGCCATGCCGCGCGCGTTTCATGCGTTCCGCAACAGCGCCTGCTGAGAGTGACGCGCCTTCATCTGCATTCAAAGAAAATCCCGCGATAGAAAAGCCAAGCGATTGGATGAGCGGCAAGGCCGCAGGACTATAAAGCGCGGTGGCGCCGCGATACCATTTCGTCGCGAAACCGGTTGCTTTTTGAATGGAGTCTGCACCGCCGATCACCTCGGCTTTGATCGCGTCTTCATCGCCCGCTGTGCGAACACCAAAGATTGAGGATGTGCCAATTACGGCTGCAACATGCTGAGCACCATGATTACCAATCGCAAAAAGATTTTGATGATCAAGAATGATTTTGAGTCCTTCGGGATTGGATCTGATCCACCGTGCCGTCAAAAACATTGTGGTAGGCACCTGCCATGAGATAAGCGCTTCAACCACTTTGCGATCAAAGCCACCAGAACAGGCATCAAGCGTAAGGGCCACAATGCGCTCGTGATCCGAAACGAGAGACAATTTCAATGAGGGCTCAATCAATGACGAGCGATCTTGCGCGCTCGCATGTCCTCCAAGTTTCGCGGAAAAGGCACCCACACTTAACGCCAGAAAAGAACGCCTCGACCAGTGCGCGCCACCACAACAGGTACAGAAATTGTGCAGCGCAACATCAGTAAGTCCATGGCACTTTATTCGCGGCAAGGACGGCACTCCAAAAAGAAGACGAAAAGCCAAAAATGAGACCGGTGTCTCTTTGACGTCCTGCGATAACGCCAAAAAGCGAAGATTTCGTGAAAATTTGACGTTTTTAATGCGTTTTTGATGAAAGTTCGGGCTTGATCCGAAATGCAACAAATGTCTCAATCAGGAAATCAAAAAGCCGCACCGGAAACCGGGCGGTGCAAAGACCAACAGGGAGGACTGCGCGATGGCAACCAACATCAAAGGACCGGCTATTTTTCTGGCGCAATTTGCAGGCGACAAAAAGCCATTCAACTCATTCGATGCGATTTGCAAATGGGCGGGTGGTCTTGGTTACAAAGGCGTTCAAATTCCAACATGGGATGGTCGACTTTTCGATTTGAAAAAAGCCGCGTCGTCGAAGACCTATTGCGATGAAATCAAAGGCATTGCCAAAAAGCATGGCGTCGAAGTCACAGAGCTCTCAACCCATCTTCAAGGTCAGCTCGTCGCTGTAAATCCAGCCTTCGATGAAGCTTTCGATGCATTCGCCCCCAAAGAAGTGCATGGCAAGCCAAAAGCGCGGCAAGAATGGGCTGTGGATCAAATGATGCTTGGCGCGAAAGCTTCAAAGAATTTGGGTCTTCATGCGAGCGTGACGTTCTCCGGCGCTTTGGCTTGGCCTTTTGCGTATCCTTGGCCGCAACGTCCAAATGGTATGATCGATGCCGCTTTTGCAGAACTCGCAAAACGTTGGAAGCCGATTCTGAATGCCTATGACGAAGTGGGTTGCGATGTCTGCTATGAAATTCATCCGGGTGAAGATCTCTTTGATGGCACGACCTTCGAACGTTTTGTTGATGCCGTGAAAGGCCATAAGCGCGCCTGCATCAATTATGACCCTTCGCATTTTGTTTTGCAGCAGCTCGATTATCTCGATTTCATCGATATCTATCATGAGCGCATCAAAGCCTTCCATGTGAAAGATGCTGAATTTAATCCGACAGGTCGCCAAGGTGTTTATTCGGGCTATTCAAATTGGGTTGAACGCGCAGGTCGCTTCCGCTCACTTGGTGATGGGCAGGTGGATTTCGCTGGCATCTTCTCGAAGCTCGCGCAGTACAATTATTCGAGCTGGGCTGTGCTTGAATGGGAATGCTGCCTGAAACATCCCGAAGATGGTGCAAAAGAAGGCGCACCCTTCATTCAAAGCCATCTCATTCGCGTCACTGAAAAAGCATTCGATGATTTTGCCGGCGGCGGTACCGACAAGGCGCAAATCAATCGCATGTTGGGCATTCGATAAAAGAGAGATCTCTCATGGCAATCACAGGAAAAGATGACGGCAAAAGAGATGGCCGTATTCGCTTAGGCATGGTGGGCGGTGGTGAAG
>RFZR01000241.1 GCA_009920595.1 Alphaproteobacteria bacterium
TCAATCAAACGCTCGATCTCGTCAATGAAGGGCTTATCGATAGGCGAAAGGCCCAGTTCTTTTTGAATGTCGTGTGCGGCTTTGATTGCCGCATCATTAAATTGCGGTGCGCCCACACGTTTCAAATTCTCGAATGTACGACGCGCCATTGCATGATTGGCTAAGCCTTGTCTTGATTTCGAGACCCAATGTTTTTTCACCCTGCAATGCGCGGCAAGCGCTGCTGCTTCTGCAGTTCGATCGAGCACCGCCAAAATTTTATCAAGCATCGCGCGCGAAGGTGCACGGATCGCATACATGATCTGCGCCATTTGTGCGGGCAGATTATCGGCTGTTGCTTGGCCTGAGGCGAGAATGGTTTCGTTTACAGTCCATGTACCGGAATGCGGTAACATGTGATCACGCGCGGTTTTTGCGAGCGTGAACATCGTGGTTACAGCATCATTCGCACCCGGTGCGCGCGCCATCGTATGCGCGGCCGGAATCGGATTGCCCGCTTGCGAGCGATTGGTGTCTTCTAACCATGTCTCTGGCGTCTCGCACAAAAACTCATAGATGACTCCATAATAAGGACCACAATGTGTGTCCCATCGACACGTATTCGCATAAGGCAACATATAGAAAGGATGGAACGAGACGATGCCATCAAGCCCGTCATAATAGCCTTTCGCCGCATGGATCGGTTTTGAGCCGCGCACTTTTTCTGCTGGTTCTCCCATGAAGCGAAGCGTGCCTGTGATGCCATGTTTTTCCATCGCGGCTTTGGCCGCGAGCAGGCCACCAAAAGCACTCATACCCAAAGCCGAGTGCGGATCTGTATGCCCGCCGGCGAAACGCGAAAGCCCCTCGCGCGGCGCGCGATAGGGCGCGGCTTTCTGACAATTACCCGGCACCGCATCATATTCGGCATAGGTCATGGCGGAGGGGCCAGGCCCATTCGACCAACGAGCGGAAAAGGCCGTCGGCATACCGCCCGAGCCTTCCTCAACGGTAAAACCTTCAGCACGCAGCCGTTCAACATACCAAGCCGCCGAGCGTTCTTCGCGCCACGCTGTCTCACCAAATTCAAAAATGGTCCGGTTCCAGACCGATAATTCGCCCATTCGCGCGTCAACCGCATTGATGACGGACTGACCACGGCTAGGCTTCATCGATTCGGACATGGCACCACTCTCCCACGCAATTTTTGTGACTATGCCCAGCGCCTGCTGGGCTTCTCAAGAGCCACAAACAAGATTAGCAATGGGGCCAACAAGAAAATCCATTTCGGGGAATGATGTGATGTCCGCTGTTGATGCCTGCCTGACCATTGCCGAATTGAAAGATCTGGCGCGCCGTCGCGTGCCCAAAATGTTTTTCGACTATGCGGATTCCGGCAGTTGGACCGAGAGCACCTATCGCGCCAATGAAAGCGATTTCGCCAAAATTCTTCTGCGCCAACGCGTCGCTGTGAATATGGAAGGCCGCACGCTGGCAACCGATATGCTTGGCGAAAAAATTTCAATGCCGGTCGCGCTCGCGCCCACCGGCCTCACGGGCATGCAAAATGCCGATGGTGAGATCAAAGCCGCACGCGCGGCAGAAAAATTTGGTGTACCCTTCACGCTCTCGACCATGAGCATCTGTTCGATTGAAGATGTCGCCGAGAACACATCAAAGCCGTTTTGGTTTCAGCTTTATGTGATGCGTGATCGCAAATTCATCGAGCGTTTGATTGATCGCACCAAGGCCGCAAAATGTTCTGCACTTGTGTTGACGATGGATTTACAAATCCTCGGCCAACGTCACAAGGATTTGCGCAATGGCCTTTCTGCGCCGCCGAAATTCACGCCGAAACATATTTGGCAAATGGCCACGCGGCCGCGTTGGTGCTTAGGCATGCTCGGCACGCATCGCCGCACCTTCCGCAATCTTGTCGGCCATGTCGATAATCTCGTTGATTTGAGTTCGCTCTCCGCGTGGACCGCGCAGCAATTTGATCCGACCTTGAGCTGGAATGATGTCGGCTGGATCAAAGATCGCTTTGGCGGAAAAGTGATTGTGAAAGGCGTGCTTGATCCTGAAGATGCACGCCTCGCTGTGTCGCATGGCGCGGATGGGATCATCGTTTCCAATCATGGTGGACGACAGCTCGATGGTGCGCCGTCATCGATCCGCATTTTACCCGAGATCGTTGAAGCGGTGGGCGGTAAAACAGAAATCTATCTCGATGGCGGTATTCGCTCGGGCCAAGACGTTTTGAAAGCCATTGCGCTCGGCGCGAAGTCAACCTTTATCGGTCGTCCCTTTTTGTATGGACTTGGAGCAGGTGGTGAGGCGGGTGTGACGCGTTCACTCGAAATCATTCGCAAAGAGATGGACATCACCATGGCGTTGTGCGGTGAACGCGATATCAAAAATATCGGCGCGCATAATATCTATAAGAATGGGTTGGTGAATTAATCGAAGTGTCGAAGGGGTGTCTCATTCGCCCTTCAAAAACGCTTCGACCTTGCCTTTGAGTTTGATTGTCATCTGCTTGCCAAACCGGTCTTTGGCAGCTCCGGCGGCAACGCGAACCCAGCCTTCGCTCAGGCAATATTCCTCGACATTGGTCTTCTCAACGCCGTTAAAACGGATACCAATCCCTTTGGCGAGAAGAGCCTCGTCATGAAACGGGCTATCGGGGTCGACCGAAAGCCGGTCGGGGAGGGCAATGTCGGGGCTCGTCATTGGGCAATCACTCCAGGAATTCAGGGCCATAAACTGTCGGCCAGCGATGCAAATTCGTCTCGGTAAGGCCTTTTAACCCGTTGACGCACAAGCGTAAATTGAAAATCCGCCCCGTCGGGCTGCGGGTTGTCCTTACTACGTCACCGACATCCATTAAAATAATTCCGACATCACGACAATTTATCCACCGGAATATTGCGTCTTTTCCCATTCGGGGTTAGCCTAAACGACCGTCAAAGGGTGACGGAGACTTTGAGGACGTAATGGCGACAGGAACTGTTAAGTGGTTTAATGCGACCAAGGGTTATGGATTCATTCAGCCGGATGGCGGTGGTCCAGATGTGTTCGTTCACATTTCTGCGGTCCAACAGGCCGGGCTTTCCGATCTGCAAGAAAAGCAGAAGATCAGCTACGAG
>RFZR01000242.1 GCA_009920595.1 Alphaproteobacteria bacterium
CGCATTGGGGCGTCGCCAAGCGGTAAGGCAGCGGATTTTGATTCCGCCATGCGGAGGTTCGAATCCTCCCGCCCCAGCCATTTCCTCCTTCAGCCTTCGAAACGTTCAGGTGCCGCGGGGCTTGGCCCGAGCCGTTGGCTGGGCTTTGGCCGGATCATCCGGCCAGACATGTTTGGGGTAGCGCCCTTTCATCTCGCTTTTCACCGCCGCCCAGGACCCTTTCCAAAAGCCCGGAAGATCGCGCGTGATTTGGATGGGGCGATGGGCGGGCGAGAGGAGTTGCAGAACCAAAGGGATTCGGCCCTGCGCGACGCAAGGATGGGCTTCAAGACCGAAGAGCTCCTGAACGCGAATGGCAAGCACAGGCCCTTCCTCGGCCTCGTAATCGATGGCGTGCCGGTTGCCGGTGGGGGCCGTGAAGAAGGCGGGCGCTTCCGCCTCAACCCGCTGCTGCCTTTGCCAGTCCATGAGGGCGTTAAGCGCGCCGCGGAACGTTTCGTCATCGAGATCGGCAAGTCCCGTCTTTCCAATGAGGAAGGGCGTAAGCCAGTCTTCTGCATTTTTCTCGAGCGCCTCGTCAGAGAGATCCGGCCAGTCTTTGTCTGTCCGGCGCAAAAACAGAATTCGGTCTCGCCATTGACGGGTCGCCTTTGAGATTGGCCATCGCTCTACACCGAGCGATGCAATCCCACGTGCCAAAACACGGGCGGCGTCGTCAGATGCGGGCACGGGCAGACGTTGTTCGGAGAAGATAATAGCGCCCAAGCGTCGGCTTTTTGTGGCGCGAAGTTGTGCCGCGTTCCGATCAAAGCTGATTGACGTTTCGGAGATGATCTCTTTTTCAAATTCCGCTTCAATCTCGGAAAGCGTCAAAGGCGCAGCAAGAAGGATTCGCGCATCACTTGCGCTGCCCGCAATTTCACCGATGGCAAGATAGGACTCACGCGCGAGGGCGTCATGCGGTTCGACGCGCGCCGCCCTTCCATTCGCCATGAGAAACACGCCGGCCGCACCACGTGCTTTCGCAATACGATCCGGGAATGCCAAAGCGAGTAAAACACCTGCCGAAATTTCAGTATCGCTTTTTGTATTTGAAACACCATCGGCCCATGACTTCGCAAGACGTTTCACATCCTCAGCGCGACGCGAGCGGTCTTTACGAAAAAGATCGATGCGATGTGTGAGATCGGAGGATGTTCCCCCTATACCGCGCTCACCCATTAAAGCCGCAATCTCCGCAGCCTCATGAGCCTTACCCCTCGTGCCTGCAGTGACAATCATGCGTGCTAATCGTGGCGGCAAAGGCAAAGCCCGTATAGCGCGGCCTGTGGCCGTGATGCGCCCTTCTTCATCAAGCGCATCAAGTGTCCTTAATGTCGCGCGTGCTTCTGAGAGTGCGGGTTTAGGCGGCGGATCAAGAAATGCCAAACGCGTAGGATCGGTTACACCCCATTCGGCACAATCAAGCATGAGACCGGAGAGATCGGCGGCAAGAATCTCGGGTAACGAAAAAGGTGCAAGCGCCCCTGTCGCTGCTTCTTCCCAGAGACGATAACAAATTCCAGGTTCAGTTCGTCCCGCCCGACCACGCCGCTGATCCGCAGACGCGCGTGAAACACGTCGTGTTTCAAGACGCGTCAAACCAAGATCAGGCTCGTAAACGGGAATGCGCTGCAAACCTGAATCAATAACAACACGTACGCCTTCAATCGTGAGTGATGTTTCGGCGATTGATGTTGCCAAAACAATTTTTCGTATACTTGGAAGAGCCGGTGAAATGGCCTTGTCCTGATCCGCAACATCCATCGCGCCATAAAGTGGT
Organism: Alphaproteobacteria bacterium; assembly: GCA_009920595.1. GTDB lineage: Bacteria > Pseudomonadota > Alphaproteobacteria > Rhizobiales > Beijerinckiaceae > CAIUPE01. Next base: position 1,823 of record RFZR01000242.1, read on the forward strand.
GCAATGTCGATTGATGATGCAGTGACCTTTTCTCTGAGCAAATCGGCTGTGCGTTTGATCTCGCTTTGTCCCGGCAAAAAAACCAGAAGCGATCCTTCGTCATGCGAGAGCGCATAGCGGATCGTGTCAACGATGACGTCTTCAATGCGGCGAGATGGATCGCGCGGTCGATATCGCGTTTCAATGGGATAAGCGCGTCCCTCACTTTCTATGACAGGACATTGCCCCAGCAGAGCGGAAACGCGCGCACCATCAAGCGTCGCCGACATTGCCAAGATACGAAGGTCAGGTCGCAATGCCTGTTGTGTGTCGAGCGCTAGCGCCAATCCAAGATCAGCATCTAGAGATCTTTCGTGAAATTCATCAAACAATACCGCTGCTACGTCAGAGAGAGAGGGATCATCTAGGATCATCCGGGTAAAAATACCCTCCGTGATCACTTCGATTTTCGTGCGCGCGCTGATCTTGGATTGAAGCCTGACGCGATAACCTACCGTGTCACCAACCGCTTCACCGAGTGTTGAAGCCATACGCGCAGCCGCACCTCGTGCGGCAAGCCGTCTTGGTTCAAGCACAAGAATCTTTTTATCTTCACGCCAAGGTGCATCAAGAAGTGCCAAAGGTACGCGTGTTGTTTTGCCCGCACCTGGTGGAGCAACAAGAACGGCTGAAGCATTTTCGGTCAACGCTTCAAGACATGCGGGAAGCACATCATCAATCGGAAGCCGCGTATCAAAAACCCGCATGTCGATTGACTAGAGACATCTTAGTGAAAGCCGGGATCGGCAAGAACGCGCGGAGGCGGTCCACCGGTTGCCCAATCGAGCAATTCAACGGTGTGAACAACAACAATATCCGAATTCCGGTCCTTAAGACCCTTGCCGATCTGAGTCATGCAGCCAAGATTGCCCGTTGCGACAATCTCAGGCTTGGTGCGCTCGATATTGTCCACTTTGCGTTCGCGCAACGCGCCCGACAATTCTGGCTGCATCATATTGTAAGTTCCCGCCGAACCACAGCAGATATGACCTTCAGGCACATCCTTCACAATAAAACCCGCAGCCTTCAAAAGATTTTTTGGTTCATCACGAATCTGCTGGCCGTGTTGCATGGAGCAGGCGGAATGATAAGCAAGTACATGACCCGTTCCATTAACCGGATCGGGTAAACCAAATTGAGCAATGATTTCGGTAATGTCTTTGGCGAGCGATGAAACGCGCGCAGCTTTATCAGCCCAGAGCGGATCATTGCGAAACATAAAGCCATAGTCTTTAATCGTTGTCCCACAGCCAGATGTC
>RFZR01000243.1 GCA_009920595.1 Alphaproteobacteria bacterium
CACGATGGAAGAAATGTATCGTCGCGCGGAATTTGCCAAAGAACTCGGCTCCGTCATTGTGATGGTCGATCTCATCGTAGGCTGGACCGCCATTCAATCCATTTCCGAATGGTGCCGCCAGAATGATATGATCTTGCACATGCATCGTGCGGGTCACGGCACCTATACGCGTCAGAAAAATCACGGCGTGTCTTTCCGCGTGATCGCAAAATGGCTTCGTCTTGCAGGCGTTGATCATCTTCACACGGGCACGGCAGTTGGTAAGCTTGAAGGCGATCCGATGACTGTGCAGGGCTATTACAATGTCTGCCGCGAGCTCAAAAACGAAGTCGATTTGCCACGTGGCATTTTCTTCGAACAAGATTGGGCCGATTTGCGCAAAGTGATGCCGGTCGCATCTGGCGGCATTCACGCCGGACAAATGCATCAATTGCTTGATCTCTTCGGTGATGATGTCGTGTTGCAATTTGGTGGCGGCACCATCGGCCATCCGATGGGCATTCAAGCGGGTGCTGCAGCCAATCGCGTCGCACTTGAAGCCATGGTGCTCGCGCGCAATGAAGGCCGCGACATTAAAAATGAAGGCCCAGAAATTCTGCGCGCAGCAGCAAAATGGTGCAAACCGCTTGAAGCCGCACTCGATACCTGGGGCAATATCACCTTTAACTACACGTCAACCGACACGTCCGATTTCGTGCCGCAAGTCTCTGTCATTTGAGCGGAAAGGATCACTCTCATGCGTATCACTCAAGGATGTTTTTCTTTTCTGCCCGATCTGACTGACGAGCAAATCTCGAAGCAGATCGAGTATTGCCTCAAAAATGATTGGGCGATTGGTCTCGAATATACAGACGATCCTCATCCCCGAAACACCTATTGGGAAATGTGGGGCTTGCCGATGTTTGATCTTCACGATCCAAAAGGCGTGATGATGGAGTTGGAAGACTGCCGCAAAGCGCATCCGGAATCTTATATTCGTGTCAACGCCTTTGATTCAACACGCGGCTTTGAAACCGTGCGTATGTCTTTCCTCGTGAATCGACCAAAGACTGAACCAACGATTGCAATGTCGCGCATGGATACGGTTGGCCGCTCGCAACGTTATGCCTGGCAGGTCACACGATAAGGTATCAGTAAAGGATCTTTGATCATGAATGACGCAACGCCCGCTCCGATCACGCATGTCGATCTCCAGGCTGAGTATCAGGCCTCGGGCGTTGCGGATATTCTTGATGAACTCGATCGAGAGCTGATCGGTCTTTCCCCTGTCAAACAACGCATTCGTGAAATCGCAGCGCTCTTAATTGTGGAGCGGGCGCGCAAAAATCTTGGCCTCTCATTTGATCCGCCGACGCTTCATATGAGCTTCACCGGCAATCCCGGCACAGGAAAAACAACGCTGGCACTCCGCATGGCGAATATTCTCCACCGCTTGGGGTATATCCGCAAAGGTCATCTTGTATCTGTCACACGCGATGATCTTGTTGGCCAATATATCGGTCATACCGCGCCCAAGACGAAGGAAGTATTGAAGCGTGCGATGGGCGGCGTACTCTTTATCGATGAAGCCTATTATCTTTACCGCCCTGATAATGAGCGCGATTATGGGCAAGAGGCAATCGAGATCCTTTTGCAAGTGATGGAAAATAATCGCGAGGATCTCGTGGTCATTCTCGCGGGCTATTCGGACCGTATGGATCAGTTTTTCACATCGAATCCCGGTTTCCGCTCGCGCATCGCCCATCATATTGATTTTCCCGATTACGCAAATGAAGAGTTGCTTTCGATCTCGGAAAATATGCTCGCACGGCAAAATTATCATTTTGCGGCTGATGCCAAGACGGTAATGGCCTCCTATATCGAAGCGCGGCGGCAACAGCCCCATTTTGCGAATGCCCGCTCTATAAGGAATGCGCTTGACCGCGCGCGGCTCCGTCAGGCAAATCGTCTCTTCATTTCAGCGAAGGGGCCCCTTGATGCAGAGGCCCTTTCAACGATAACGGCAGAAGACATCGCGGCGAGCCGTGTCTTTTCCGGCGGGATTGAGCAAAAGAAAGCGTGAGTGATGACTAAGACCATAATCGCCCCCTCCGTCCTCTCGGCGGATTTTTCGAAACTTGGCGATGAAGTCGAATCAGTCGTCAAAGCCGGTGCGGATTGGATTCATCTTGATGTGATGGATGGCCATTTCGTGCCAAACATCACTTTCGGCCCACCCGTGATCAAAGCGATCCGCAATCGGACCGATAAAATTTTTGATTGCCATTTGATGATCGCGCCGGCCGATCCCTATCTTGCGGCCTTTGCCGATGCCGGTTGCGATATCATCACCGTTCATGCGGAAGCTGGCCCGCATCTCGATCGGTCGCTGCAAACCATTCGCGCGCTCGGGAAAAAAGCGGGTGTGTCGCTCAATCCCTCAACCCACGAAAGCGCAATTGAGTATGTGCTCGATCGGCTTGATCTCATTTTGTTGATGACGGTCAATCCCGGTTTTGGCGGGCAGGCTTTCATTCCGGCGGTGATTGAAAAAGTGAAGCGCGTGAAAAAAATGATCGGCAGCCGCAAGATCGATATCGAGATTGATGGCGGTGTGACGCCTGAAACCGCACCGCTTCTGACCGCTGCGGGTGCGAATGTGTTGGTGGCCGGATCGGCCGTATTCAAAGGCGGTGAATCACATTATGCCGCGAATATCGCCGCCATCCGCGCGGTCGCCGACGCCGCAACCTCGTGAGTCTTTTTCCAATGTATTCTCTTCTTTTTGATCTCGACGGCACGTTGATCGAATCCGCGCCTGATATTGCCAATGCTTTGAATGTGGTCCTCAAAGACGCCGGCCGCGCAACGGTTACGGTCGATGAAACGCGGTTGCTGATTGGCGAAGGTGTCGCACGCCTTGTTGAAAAGGCTTTTGCGATGCGTGGTGGCGTTCCCGAAGCCGCTTCGCTTGCCGCGCATGTTACCAAAATGAACAAACTCTATGACGCAGCCTTGACGGTTGAAACTTTTTTGATTCCGCATGCGAAAGAGGCTGTGGCTTCCCTTCATCAAGCGGGTCATCGTACCGCTGTTGTTTCAAACAAACCCGGTTTTCTGACTGAGCAAATTATTTCGCA
>RFZR01000244.1 GCA_009920595.1 Alphaproteobacteria bacterium
GACACGATGAAAGTCGGCATCGCGGGTCTTGGCGAGCAACACCAAAAAGTTGAAGCCTATAAGGGCTGATAAAGAACAAGAGGCGTCTGTAAGAATAGGCGCCTCTTCATCCTGCCTGAATAAGGATCGTATCGCGGCATGATCACGCGTCCTGTTTTCACGCATGAACGATCGGTATCAGACCGTGTGTGGCGATATCGTCTCGATGATCAAGGCGAAGCGCAAGCGCTCGCAATCCAACAAGAGCATGGTGTGTCGGATGCGCTTGCCCGCATTCTTGCAGGCCGCGGTGTTCGCTCATTGGATTTGCCCGCTTATCTTGAACCTCGTCTGCGTGATCTGATGCCGGATCCGCTTCTTTTAAAAGATATGGATTTAGCCGCCGCACGGCTTGCGGATGCGGTTATGCGGCGCGAGTCTGTTGCCATCTTTGGTGATTATGATGTCGATGGCGCGTGTTCATCAGCGCTTCTTGCGGAATGGTTGGATCATTTTTCTTTAGAGCGCACCATTCATATTCCCGATCGTCTCGTTGAAGGCTATGGCCCCAACAAGGAAGCGATTACTTCGCTTGCGCAGTTAGGCGCGCGGCTTCTTGTGACGGTGGATTGCGGCACCACTAGCCATGACACGCTGCAAGAGGCGAAAAGGCTCGGCATGGATGTGGTTGTGCTTGATCACCATCAAGCCCCCGTGGATTTGCCAAGTGTGGATGCGCTTGTGAATCCCAACAGGCAAGATGATCTATCAGGCCTCGGACATCTATGCGCAGCGGGTGTTGTTTTTATGACGATCATTGCCGCAACAAGAGTGTTGCGGGAGCGAAAATTTTTTAATGCCCATCTCAAAGAGCCTGATCTTCTCTCTTCACTTGATCTTGTCGCGCTTGCAACCATTGCCGATGTTGTGCCGCTTTACGGATTAAACCGCGCCTTTGTGCGCCAAGGACTTGACTTACGATTGCTCGCTCGCGTGCCCGCATTGGGTTACGCGCTTTGGCTGATGTAGCGCGTCTTGATGGGCCGATTACACCTTTTCATTTGGGGTTTCTCATCGGTCCGCGCATCAATGCGGGTGGGCGCATTGGCGATGCGGCTTTGGGCGCGCGGCTTCTTCTCACACAAGATGAAGCTGAGGCAACGGCGATTGCAGCGCGCCTTGATCAGTTAAACAGTGAACGTCGCGAGATTGAGAAGCGGATGGTTGAAGAGGCGGAAGCCGAAGCGCTCGCGATGATCGGTCTTGATGATGATGAAAACAAAAGTGTGATTGTCACCGCGTCTCAAGCTTGGCATCCGGGTGTTGTGGGGCTTGTCGCATCACGTTTGAAAGACCGATTTCGGCGTCCTTCTTTTGCCATCGCGCTTGATCCTTCAGGGCACGGCACAGGATCAGGTCGATCACTCACAGGTGTTGATTTGGGGCGTGCGGTTCGCGCCGCAGTTGATGAAGGCATTATCGTAAAGGGCGGCGGCCATGCCATGGCCGCGGGGGTGACGATTCAGTCAGAGCGGATTGATGTGTTTCGTGCGTTTCTTGAAGCGCGTCTTCACAATGATGTGAAGGATGCACGCGCTGAAACCGCGTTATTGATTGATGCGACACTCACTGCGGGTGGTGCGACAGCGGAACTTGTGGAACGGATCGAGAAGGCGGGGCCCTTTGGAGCTTCACATCCAGAACCGATGATGGCGTTTCCCAATCATCGTTTGGTTGATTCCGGTGTTGTCGGCCAAGGCCATGTGCGCGCGCGATTCAAATCGGGAGATGGATCGATGATTGGTGCTATTGCATTTCGAAGTGAAGACACGCCGATGGGCAAAGCATTGCTCTCCGGTCGCGGCGAAGCGTTTCATCTTGCGGGCACATTGAATGTTGATCGCTATGGCGGCGGCGAGCGCGTTCAACTTCGTCTTGTTGATGTCGCGCGCGTAAATTAAGCGTCTTTTTCTTTTCGCCCGACTTTTTGCTCGCGCCAGAAAATGAAGAGGCCCGCAGCGATGATCAAAGCCGAACCCATGATCATCATTTGATCAGGCCAATCTCCAAAGATGATGATGCCGAAAATCACAGCCCAAATGATTTGCGTATATTGATAGGGCATGATGATGGCGGCGGGCGCAAGTTTGAGCGCTTTGTTCACCGCGATATGGGCAAGCGTTGCCACAACACCGAGCATGAGCAACAAAACAAAATCACGCGGTGTGGGCGTAACCCAGCCAATGGGTGAAATGACAGCGCCGAGAAGCAGCGCGGCCATGGATTGCCATGTCACAAGCACAATACCTTTTGTGCCGCGTAAATGACGCGTGATGATCATCATCAGCGAGAAGAAGAGGCAGCCTGAAAGCGCGACAAGCGCCGGCAGTGAAAAGCTCGCGCTTGAAGGACGCATCGCAATGATCACACCAATGAATCCGATGATGATAGCAATGACGCGCGGCGTATCAATTTTTTCACCGAGCAAAGGATAGGCAAGCGCCGTCACAAAAATTGGCGCAGCCATATAAAGAGTCACAATATCGGCGAGTGGGATATAAGATACCGCCCAATAAAAACACGCGACTTCGCAGGTTGTGAGAAAAATACGCAACAGATTAAGTTTGGGCGAGGGCGGAAACAGCACTGTGTTTAAGCCCGCTTTCCAAATCGAGGGGCTGAGCATCACGAGCCCTGCGGCGCTGCGAATCAACAAGACCTGACCCACCGTGTAAGTCGCAACAAGCCATTTCCCCATCACATCATTGGCCACGAAGAGAAATATGCCGAGGATCATCAGGCCAATGCCGGCCGGGATGTTTTGATGAAGCGGCCCTTCAGTCGCCTCGTCCGGCGCACCGTCGCCGAGATCCTCTCCCGTGCTGCTCGAGGGCTCTAAAAGTGGTGTATGCGGCCGGGGCGCGTCCGATGAGGAGGGGGGTGTTCCAGACATTTGCGAGGTTTTCGGCCTTTTTGAGAATGGCTTTGACGAAATTGATGCGGGAGCCGACCAATTTATGCCCTTCTGCCGTGTCACAGGCGGCTTGTCTAGCGCGTTCTGATCGCCTATAAGCGCCCGTCTTCGCAAAGATGCGCCCTTCGTCTAGCGGTCTAGGACGTCGCCCTTTCACGG
>RFZR01000245.1 GCA_009920595.1 Alphaproteobacteria bacterium
GCTATGCGCATTGTGATGTGCTTGTGATCGGCGCGGGCGCTGCGGGTCTTTCTGCAGCACTTGCAGCAGCCGAGTCCGGCGCGCGTGTAATCTTGTGTGACGAACAAGCGGAGCTTGGCGGTTCTCTTCTCTCAGAACTTCATGCCACGATTGATGGCAAATCTGCCTCTGATTGGGTTGCTCATGCGGTTCAAACATTGAGCGCGAAATCAGGAACCGTGACACTTCTTCCGCGCACACAGGCCTTTGGTTATTTTGCGCAGAACTTTGTTGGCCTTGTCGAGCGCGTGACAGATCATCTCGCAAGTCCTGATAAGAAACTCCCGCGCGATCGTCTGTGGCAAGTGCGTGCGAAAGAAGTCGTGATCGCCACCGGCGCGCATGAGCGTCCGCTTGTGTTTCCTGACAATGATCGTCCGGGAATCATGCTCGCCGACGCCGCGCGCATTTTTGCCAATCGCTACGGTGTTCGTGCCGGTGGTCGTGCGGTTGTTGCGACGGCGCATGACAGCGCCTATCAAGCCGCGCTCGATTTGAAAGCGGCAGGTGTCACCATTGAACGCGTTGTCGACCTTCGTCATGAAGCGAATGGCGCTTTGCCAAATGCAGCGCGTGCTGCCGGTATTCGCGTTGATGTCGCAACCGCGATTACAGGTTCAACCGGAACTCTGCGCGTGAAAAGCGCGCGTGTGTCAAAGCTCGGCACTGATGGTGAAGAAGATATTCCCTGTGATTTGATTTTGATGTGCGGTGGCTGGACGCCGTCTGTGCATCTCTTCTCGCAATCGCGCGGTAAGTTGAAATTCGATACCGAACGCAATGTGTTTATTCCGGGCACTTCCGTGCAAGCCGAGCGTTCAGCGGGCGCGTGCAAAGGCTCTGAAACTTTGGCCAATGCTTTTGCTGATGGTTTTGCAGCTGGCAGCGATGCCGCGACAAAAGCAGGTTTTAAGGCCTCCGCGCATCAGGTCTCGGTTGCGGGTGTGCATGACGCGCATGGCGGTTTCTTGGGCGCGGTGCCGCATCCGCATGATGCGGGTCGCGTTAAAGCGTTCGTTGATTTCCAGAATGATGTCACCGCAAAGGACATCAAACTGGCAACACGCGAAGGCATGCGGTCAATTGAACATGTGAAGCGCTACACCACAACGGGTATGGCGACCGATCAAGGCAAGCTTTCGAATATGAATGCCTTGGCGATTGCCTCTCAAGCGCTCGATAAATCGATTCCGGAGGTGGGACTCACTACGTTCCGTCAGCCTTACACACCAATCAGCTTTGGTGCGATGGCCAATCATTCGCGCGGCGATTTGTTTGATCCCGTACGTAAGACGCCTTCACATGCTTGGGCGGAATCGCAGGGTGCGGTGTTTGAAGATGTCGGTCTTTGGAAGCGCGCGTGGTTTTTCCCGAAAGCGGCCGAAGACATGCACAAAGCGGTGTTGCGTGAGTGCAAAACCGTGCGCGAGACAGCGGGTGTTTTTGACGCGTCAACACTTGGCAAGATCGAAGTTGTTGGCCCCGATGCTGCCGAATTCATGAATCTTCTCTACACCAATCCGTGGTCGAAACTCGAAGTGGGTCGTCTTCGCTATGGCGTGATGCTCAATGAAGCGGGCTTCGTGATGGATGACGGTGTTGTGGGCCGCATCGCGGAAGATCGTTTCCATGTGACGACCACAACAGGCGGCGCGCCGCGTGTGATGAATCACATGGAGGATTATCTCCAAACCGAATTCCCCCATCTGAAAGTTCATCTCACCTCGACGACCGAACAATGGGCGGTGATTGCGGTGCAAGGTCCGAAAGCCCGCGACATCATCAAGCCGCTTGTTGAAGGCATTGATCTTTCAAATGAGTCGATGCCACATATGAGCGTGAAGCTTGGCAAAATCTGTGGTGTGCCGACACGGCTCTTCCGCATGAGCTTCACGGGTGAACTTGGTTTCGAAGTGAATGTGCCCGCTGATTATGGTCAAGGCGTATGGGAAGCGATTTGGGCGGAAGCACAGAAACATAACGCCTGCGCTTATGGCACCGAAACCATGCATGTGTTGCGTGCTGAAAAAGGCTTCATCATTGTCGGTCAAGAAACCGATGGCACGATGACGCCCGATGATGTCGGCCTTGCTTGGGCGATTGGTAAAACAAAGCCTGACTTTGTCGGCAAGCGTTCGCTTACAAGGCCTGATCTTGTGAAGGTTGATCGCAAGCAGCTTGTGGGTCTGCTTCCCCTTGATCCGAAGACATTGCTTGAAGAAGGCGCGCAGATTGTGGGCAAAGCCAATGTGCCAACAGGTACACCGGCGCTCGGCCACGTCACCTCGTCTTATGAAAGTGCGGTGCTCGGACGGACTTTCGCTTTGGCTGTTGTTGCCGCTGGCCGTTCACGCATTGGCGAAACGCTGTATGTGCCGATGCCCGGTGGCGATATCGCGGTAAAGGTCACCGATCCCGTCTTCTATGATAAAGAAGGAGCGCGTCTCAATGGTTGAGCTCAACGTGACCCGCCGCTCGGCATTTGAAGGACTTCACGCGATTGGTGTGGCTGGAAAAGTGTCGGCAACTCAATCAACTTTCGCAACACGTTTCTCATTTCGTGGTGATCACCAAGCCGCAGCACTTGCGTCAAAAGCGTTTGGTGTGAATTTACCCTTAGCTTTGTTGAAAGCCGAAACCAATGGCACGCGCACCGCGATTTCACTCGGGCCTGATGAATGGTTGCTGATAGCAGAAGATGGTGTTGCCTATTCGCTTGCTGATGAAATCGGAAAAGCGCTTGGCACGCAGTTCCATTCGCTCGTCGATATCAGCCATCGCAATACGGGGTTCGATATCTCAGGCACCGAAGCGGCAACGCTACTTGCAACAGGCAATCCGCTTGATCTGCATATCAGCGCTTTTCCGGTTGGCATGGCTTCTGCCCTTCGTATGGGGGTTGTTGGAAGAAGCTGCGCATGAGTTGTGAGTAGACGGCCATTGTTACTCGTGAACCTCAACCGTCATTGCGAGCGCGAGCGAAGCAATCCAGTTAACGGCTTAAATTAAGGCGCAGCGGCTCCGTTGCGCCTT
>RFZR01000246.1 GCA_009920595.1 Alphaproteobacteria bacterium
TGGCTCAAGAAAGAAGGCGATAAGATTAAGTCCGGTGATATTCTTGCCGAGATTGAAACTGATAAGGCAACGATGGAAGTCGAAGCGGTTGACGAAGGCGTGCTTGCCAAAATTCTTGTCGCAGCCGGATCGCAAGATGTTCCCGTGAATACGGAAATCGCTTTAATTGCTGTTGAGGGCGAAAGCGTTTCAAATATCTCTTCGGCTCCCGCAAATGCGCCCTCAGCGCCCACGCCGAAGGCAGCTGCGCCTCAAACCACGCCGGCTTCTCCGTTAGTCACAACGGCAACTGCACATATTCAAACTCATGGCGCAAAGACCTTTGCGTCGCCGCTTGCTAAGCGTATCGCGAAAGAAGCTGGCATTGATCTTTCAAAAATTGTCGGCTCGGGTCCGCATGGTCGTATCATTGAACGCGATGTAAAAGCTGCACTGGCGGGAGGAACTGCACCGCGTTCAATCACAGCTGCTGCACCAAGCGCAGCGCCTCAACTTGCCACCGGTATGGCGGATGCTGTTGTCAAGCAGCTTTTCGAAGCAGGCTCTTATGAAGAAGTGCCGCATGACTCGATGCGTAAAACCATCGCGCGGCGTTTGCTTGAATCAAAACAGACGGTGCCGCATTTCTATGTGACCGCTGATATTGAGCTTGATGCGCTTTTGAAAGCACGTGAAGAGATTAATGCCAATGTGCCGAAGGGCGCTGATGGTAAGCCGGTATACAAACTCTCGGTCAATGATTTTGTGATCAAGGCTCTTGCTGTCGCACTCATGCGCGTGCCGGAAGCGAATGTCACATGGACCGAAAATGCGATGCTCAAGCACAAACATGCAGATGTGGGTGTCGCGGTTTCGATCCCTGGTGGTTTGATTACTCCTGTTATTCGCAAGGCCGATTTGAAATCGCTCTCCGCCATTTCGAATGAAATGAAAGATTTGGCAGTACGGGCCCGCGCACGCAAATTGAAGCCTGAAGAATATCAAGGCGGAACAACGGCGGTCAGCAATCTTGGTATGTTTGGCGTCAAACAATTCGCAGCGATTGTGAACCCCCCGCATGCAACAATTCTTGCGGTCGGCGCAGGTGAACAACGCCCTGTCGTCAAGAACGGTCAGTTGACAGTTGCGACCGTGATGACGGTGACCTTCTCAACCGATCATCGCGCAGTTGATGGCGCTCTAGGCGCTGAACTTCTCGCGGCGCTCAAGGGTTTGATTGAAAATCCAGTATCGATGTTGGTGTGAGCGGAGAATTATTATGGCACAATATGACGTTCTCATCATCGGTGGTGGACCGGGCGGTTATGTCACCGCGATCCGTGCAGCGCAATTGGGTTTCAAGACCGCGCTTGTTGAACGCGAGCATCTGGGCGGTATTTGTTTGAATTGGGGTTGTATCCCGACAAAAGCGTTGTTGCGGTCTGCTGAAATTTATCACTACGCCACACACGCTTCGGACTATGGTTTGAAACTTGAAGGTAAGATGACGTTCAACATCGCGGACGTTATCAAACGCTCACGCGGCGTTTCGGGCCAATTGAATGGCGGCGTTGGATTTCTTTTAAAGAAAAACAAAGTCGATGTGATTTGGGGCGAAGCCAAAGTCACAAAGCCCGGCGAAGTTGTTGTCGGCAAATCATCTAAGCCTGCGGTGGAACCACAACATCCCGTGCCGAAGGGCGTGTTGGGTGAGGGCACTTATCAAGCCAAGCACATCATCATCGCGACAGGCGCGCGGCCGCGTGCGCTTCCCGGTATTGAACCTGATAAGAAGCTTATCTGGACTTATTTCGAAGCAATGGTGCCCGATGTGATGCCGAAGTCGCTCATCGTTATGGGCTCGGGTGCGATCGGTATCGAATTCGCTTCTTTCTATCGCACGATGGGTGCTGAGGTCACCGTTGTTGAAGTGATGCCTCAAATCTTGCCCGTCGAAGATGCTGAAATTGCCGCTCTCGCGCGCAAGCGTTTTGAAAAGCAGGGCATCAAAATTTTGACTGGCGCGAAAGTCACGGGTGTTTCAAAATCCGCAAACAGCGTGACGGCCACCATTCAAGACGAGAAGGGCGCAACGCAGTCCATTACGGCGGATCGTTTGATCTCGGCTGTTGGCGTCGTCGGCAATATCGAAGGTTTGGGGCTTGAGGCTTTGGGCATTAAGACGGATCGCGGCTGCATCGTCACCGATGGTCTGGGCAAAACCAATGTCGCGGGGATTTACGCCATCGGCGATGTGGCAGGCCCGCCCATGCTTGCGCACAAGGCCGAACACGAGGGTGTCATCTGCATCGAAGGAATCAAGGGTTTGCCTGTTCACGCGATGGACAAGCAGAAAATCCCGGGCTGCACCTATTGCCATCCACAGGTCGCTTCCGTCGGCTTGACCGAAGCCAAGGCCAAGGAAGCAGGTTATACGCTCAAAATTGGTCGCTTCCCGTTCATGGGGAATGGCAAGGCGATTGCGCTCGGCGAGCCGGATGGGCTTGTGAAAACCATCTTTGACGCCAAAACGGGCAAGCTTTTGGGCGCGCATATGATTGGCGCCGAAGTCACCGAGCTCATTCAGGGCTATGTTGTGGCCATGGGACTGGAGACGACAGAAGAAGAATTAATGCATACCGTCTTCCCGCATCCGACCCTTTCCGAAATGATGCATGAGAGTGTACTTGACGCCTATGGTCGCGCGATCCATGTGTGAGGCGGCTTCTTAAGGAGTAGGACCCATGCCGGCCGTTATCGATCTTTTGAAGGATGATCCCCGCAAAAAGGGCGAGCTGCGTCATCCTGAGAAGGCGCATCGGCCGGATAATCCCATCCAACGCAAGCCCGAATGGATCCGTGCGAAAGCGCCGGGTTCACCAAAATGGGCTGAAACCAATAAAATCGTCAAAGAACATAAGCTCGTCACCGTCTGTGAAGAAGCGAGCTGCCCGAAT
>RFZR01000247.1 GCA_009920595.1 Alphaproteobacteria bacterium
TTGATCAAATTTGATCAAGATAGTGATTGTCTCCTCCGGGCAATTTTCGGATCGTCGAGTTGGCGGCTGTCCTTATGGATAAGGCGACCTCGCCCGTTGTTCGGGGCTTTGACGTTGCAAGAAAAGTAAGCAACAATCAAAGCACTAAGAACTCCGGTCTACGGAGCGATCCGAATAAAAATCAGGTGCGATCGGACACCAATACAATGTGGAGGGAAACAATGAAAAAAGTGCTCATCGGCACTCTTGCGGCAGCCATGATTGCATCAGGCGCTCAGGCAGCTGACAAAAAAATCGGCGCATCCATTGCCAGTCTTGAATTCACATTCCTTGCCGTGATGGCCAAAGGGATGACCGACCACGCAGCCAAATTGCCCGGCGTTAAGTTGCAGCTTGAAGATGCAAAGAACGACGTCGCCAATCAGCTGTCACAAGTCCAGAACTTCATCGCAGCGGGTGTTGATGCCATCGTGGTGAATGCGGTTGATACATCAGCCACCCAAGCCATGACGGATGCCGCAGCCAAAGCGAAAATCCCGCTTGTTTATGTTAATCGTCAACCAATCAATATCGACACGTTGCCTGACAACCAAGCTTTCGTGGCTTCGAACGAAGTCGACTCCGGCACATTAGAAACCAAAGAAATCTGCCGCATCCTGAAAGATAAGGGCAAAGGCAAAGGTGCCAATATCGTTGTGCTCGTTGGTGAATTGTCGAACCAAGCCGCTGTGCAACGTACAAAAGACGTGCACGACGTGATTGCGACTCCGGAATGCAGCTTCATGAAGGTGGTTGAAGAGCAAACGGGTGGCTGGAAGCGTGATGCTGGCCAAGACATCGTCACCAACTGGATTTCGAAGGGCGTGAAATTCGACGCCATCGTAGCCAACAATGACGACATGGCGCTCGGTGCAATCAATGCGCTCAAAAAAGCCGGTATCTCGCCGAAGGACGTTCCTGTCGGCGGCGTTGATGCCACACAAGAAGCGTTGAAGTCGATGCAAGATGGCGACTTGGCCGTGACCGTGTTCCAAGACGCGGCTGGCCAAGGCAAAGGCTCGATCGACACAGCTTTGAAACTCGCCGCGGGTGAGAAGGTTGAGAAGAAGGTCTATATCCCCTTCCAGCTCGTCACACCGGCGAATATCAAAGACTATCTGTCGAAGAACTGAGATCAGGATCTTTCGATCTGTGACTCCGCGCCGGACCTTCGGGTCCGGCGCATCGCCTCTTGAGAGTATGACATGACAGATTCGACTATTGCCGGTCAGGCCGCGCCGCGATCATCACGAAAAATCTGGCCCGCTGAACTCAATGCACTGATCGGCCTGCTCGCCATCATGATTCTGTTCGAAGTGATCGGCTGGATCGTGGTCGATCAAAGCTTTCTGATGAACAAGCTCCGCTTGTCGATCATGATCACCCAAGTGGCGGTTGTCGGCATTCTCGCCGTTGGCGTGACGCAAGTCATCATCTCGGGCGGTATTGATCTTTCTGGTGGTTCAATTATCGGCGCGACCGCGATGATCGCAATGAGTTTTGCGCAAGCCGGAACCAATCAACGCGCGGTCTATTTCGCGCAAGGCTGGGTTGATCTCCCGATTGTTATTCCGATTCTGGTGGGGCTTTCTGTGGCTTTGATCTGCGGCCTCATCAACGGGTTGCTGATTGCCTATGTCAAACTCCCCTCTTTTATCGCCACACTTGGAATGATGGTGTCAGCGCGTGGTGTCGCGCTTTGGTACACGAAAGGGCAGCCTCTAAGTTTTCCAACCGAAAAATTCATGGCAATTGGTGACGGCTTGATGCCGGTATGGATTTTTATTGGTGTTGCCCTGCTCTTCTCACTGATCTTGAAATTTACGGTCTATGGCCGGCATACTTATGCTATTGGATCGAATGAAGCCTCAGCGCGCATGTCAGGCATCAATGTCGAGCGCCATCTTCTTCTCGTCTATGTGATCTCGGCCCTGCTTGCCGGTCTGGCCGGCCTCGTCCTGATCGCGCGCGCGCAAACCGCGCAACCCGTGTTCGGAACGATGAACGAATTGGATGCGATCGCGATGGCGGTGATCGGTGGCGTGTCCCTTTCAGGTGGACGCGGCAGTATTCTCGGTACAGCGCTCGGCATGTTGATTTTCGGCGTGATCTTCTCCGGATTTATCTTCCTCTCAGTCGACGCCTATTATCAAAATATGGTGAAAGGCGCGATCATTGTGGGCGCGGTCGCTCTCGATCAATGGCGACAAAAACGCCAGGCACGGGAGGTTTGATCCATGAGCACGGACCACTCATCCGATATCATCCTAAGGACCGAAGGCCTTACCAAACATTATGGCGGGTTGCACGCGCTTGAAGATGCAAATTTCGAGTTAAAGCGTGGCGAGCATGTTGCCATTATGGGTGACAATGGCGCGGGCAAATCGACCTTTGTGCGACAGATCACGGGCGTTGAACAACGCACGCGAGGCCGAGTGCTTTTTGACGGCCATGACGTTCATTTCAAAGGGCCACTTGAAGCACGCGAAGCGGGTATTGAAACCGTGTTCCAAAACCTCGCTTTGGCGGATGATCTTGATGTGCCGTCGAATCTTTTTCTCGGGCGTGAAAAGCTTTTGGTTAAATTAGGACCCTTCTCCATTCTCGACTTCAAAGGGATGCGCACGGCAACCGAAGACGCTTTGAAGCGCACAGCCGTGAAGATTCCCAATCTCGCCAATACGATCAGAAATATGTCGGGCGGTCAGCGGCAATGCGTGGCGATTGCCCGCACAGCGACATTTGCTTCTAAGCTCATCATCATGGATGAACCCACAGCCGCGCTTGGTGTTCAAGAAACATTACAAGTTGAAAACATCATCCGCCAATTGAAGGCGAATGGTGAGCCCTTGATTTTGATTTCACATAATATGC
>RFZR01000248.1 GCA_009920595.1 Alphaproteobacteria bacterium
ACCTTCAAGCGCGCGTAAGCCTGAATTCAAAAAAAGAAAATTGATTACAGTGAAGCGATCGCCCGCGCGACAGATTCGACCTCGGCTTTCGTGAGGCTCCCCAAGCGCATGGACACGGACCAGTGGCCCTTTGGATCAAGCGTGACAACATTACCCTTCGCTTTCTCGGCCTTATAGCCTTCGGGTTCAGAAGTCGCAGGGAACGCCATGCCGATCGCATCCTGATCACCGGTGCGGCTGATCCAGCGCACACATTTGCGGACCTCCGAGGGTTTGTAGCGAATATAATCGGCAAACCCGTCAGGCCGCTTCAGCATCGCATGCGCATAGCCTTCTTTGTCGCTTTCCATATCGATGTAGAAGACAATTTCTGGATCATAACCCTGCCCCGCTTTCAACATATGATGAAGCGACGGGTCTTTGGCGAGATCGGCGATGAATTCACGATAACCAGGCTTCGGCGTGATGTGTCCCGGGATGGATTGACGCACGCGCACGGTCTCTGGCGATTTCTTTGCTGTGTAGAGCAATTCACCGCCATCAACGGGTCTGAAATTCGCATGCGCCAAATACATGAGATCCATCGGGATCTGCATGAGATTTTCAACATCAAGCTTCGCGTCAAAAAGCGTTTCCGCCTCATGGATTTTATAGGTTGATGTCGCACGGTAATTGACGGTGAAAGCGACCGTGTAATGATAGACGCCGCCGACCGTAAGGGTCTTCGCCGTTTCATCGCAATCAAGATAGGCACGTTGGAAAGGCGCATTCGGCAATTCGCCATGGAGAGGATGCCGATCCTCAGGGCCCGGCGCGCCCATGCCCGTCAAACCGCAATGAATGAAAAACGCACCATAAGTTTCAAGATAAGAGCGCGTATCCACCGGCTCATCAAACATCGACTTCATCGCCAATTCACGACCATCAAAAGAACAGCGCCAAATTTGATGACCTTTAAAGGGGAGAATGATTAACTCGCCGCGTGCATTGGCCACACGCAATGCGGCGATGCCATTATCATACCGAAAAGTTGAAACGCGAAGCGCTCCCATGGTGAGGAGCTGACGCTCCTTCTCACCGAACATATTATCGGTAAGCTCAATGCGCAGCGTCATCGTCATTCTCCCTTTCGCGACGAACCGTAATGGTGTCAGGATCGCCTTATCTACATTTTTTATGACTGATCTTTGCGACGATCAAGCCAGTCCCTCATTCTGAAATAAGCGCCAATATAAGGCAAGAACCAGGGTGTGCCATGATAGAGTGGATGCGTCGGAAATTCTGGGCGATCAAAGGCGCACACACGATTGGCGCGGCCGATCACTTTGCGTGCGATCTGATGACCAAGATATGACATCATCGCGACACCTGATCCGTTGCAGCCTAACGCATAATGGACATTTTCAAATTTCCCCATATGCGGCAATTCATCAATCGTGAACGCGACATTGCCCGTCCATGCATGGCTTATGCGGATACCGCGCAAAGCGGGAAAACGATCCGTCATCATTTTATAGAGAATGGGTGCCGCCTCTTTCGGATCGGTCGGCGAGAACTTTGCACGACCGCCAAAAATCATCCGCCGTCCATCAGGCGACAATCGATAATAAGAGAGAAGTCGCTGCGTATCCGCAATCGACCGATTCCGCGGACTAAGGGCTCTTGCAAGATCTTCGGATAATTCTTCGGTCGCAATGATATACGAACCAATCGGTACAACGCGTCGCTTAAATTCGGGCGTCGCATCCCCCGTATAACCATTGGTCGCAACAATCACATCGCGCGCTTTGATGGTACCACGTGACGTTGCAACATGAATCGATCCGCCAGCGTGGGCAAGAGAAAGTACGGGCGTGCGCGTAACAATGTCGGTTTTCTCACGTTGAGCGAGATCAAGGAGCCCTTTGAAATAAAGTGCGGGATGAAGATGACCCGCGCGCCCGACAACCATACCGCCACGATAAAAATCAGAGCCAATTTCCTCGCGCTGTTTTTCTTCCGGCACAAGATAGGCTTCGGCTTTCGAATGGCGATTGAGAAGATCAACTTTTTTCTGCATGGGCGCGAAATGCGCGCGACTCCAGGCACCAACGAAATATCCCGCTCTTGTCCAACCGCACTTGATATTCTCACGCGCGATCAAATCTTCGATATGGCCGAAGGCTTCTGCGGCATCATTCAAAAAGGGCTCGGCTTCCTCTGCCGGCAGCGCTTTGGCGATATAGCCTTTGCCGACATTCACACCCCCCGACACCATGCCGCCATTTCGCGTTGATCCGCCAAAGCCCGGCTCGGCCGCATCGACAACAACACAGTTAATTCCATTACGACGCAATTCGAGCGCAGCAGACAAACCCGCATAACCCGCGCCGATAATCACGACCTCTGTTTCACGTGGAAGATCACGCTCTGGCAAAGGCGTTGGCTCATAGGCCTCCCACCAAAAAGGGCGCGATTTGAAATCGGAAGCGAAGATTGAATTCACCATAACGGAACAATCGCGCGAGGCTTTTTGGGATGCAAGAGGCCTTTGCGCATGACGGCTTAGAGGGGTTCATGCGATATGGGATAAGAAGGAATAAGTGAAAGAGCGCCTCTGCCAGAAGGGCTTTCTGCGTCCCTTAAAATTGTAAGAAAAGGTGTTTCAAGGCCGAATCAAAGTGCCCAATCATGTGATTCGAATTTCTCTCGCGCGCCATGTGTGACAAGGCCAAAAAATTGAAAATTGCAAAAAACCCCGAAAAATAAGGCAAAAACAGGCGGGAAAAGTGATTTTGATATCCGCATGACTGCGGGGGAACGTTTCGAAATGCGCGGAATTGCGTTAGAAAAGTGCATCGCTCATTCGAAGCGATGATTCGAACAGGGTAAAGACAATGGCAAAAGCAGCAAAGAAAACCGCGACAAAG
>RFZR01000249.1 GCA_009920595.1 Alphaproteobacteria bacterium
CTATTGAAAGATTATCCCGAGAGGGGCAATTTAGTCAGCTCACGCTGAGAGATCGCGGCTTGATGGTGATGACTCACTTGATGCACGACGCTCCGCCATAAACTGATCGAATTCCGCTTTGTCTTTCGCGTGGCGAAGGCGATCGAGGAAGCTCCGGAATTCATCCGCTTCACGCTCGAGCTTATCGAGCGTTTCTTCCCGATAATCATCGAAAGCTCGATTGCCGGTGGGCCTGAAAAAGGGTGCACGTTCGCCTTTGTCTTGTTCGTCATGACCAAAAAAAGACCGCATCCGATCCATTTTCGATTGGAGCCGATCCATTTTCCGGTTCCATTTGTCACGGCCCCACATCGTGCGGCCTTCATCACCATGGGCATAGGCCCAGCTGTTACAGCGCATTCTTCCGCTCCAGATCATGTAAGAAAGGATCACAAGGCCAACGGGCCAGAACACAACAAATCCGCCGATCATGGCAGCAAGCCAACCGGGCCGCCCCCATTCATCAAGTTTGTAGATCATCGATCTGACCATACTTCGCTCCTGTCGAAGTAAATGTAAATAACATTTACATATATGGGATAAGCCAACCCTTTCGTCAAGACGATTTGGCATTAAGGTTTTGTCGGAATTTTGGCGGTTGGGCCAGCGCCGGATACGGAGACGTCTGTCCTGTCCGTTAACCCGTCTTTTGCATAGATTTATCAATGAGATAGGCGCGGACTACTTGATCCTCAGTCAAGCCGATGGCCCGTTTAAATGCCTCGTCAGTCGCGCTTTGATCTCTGCCCAGCTGTTGCAATAATTGCGCTTTGAGCGCCCAGAAGGGCTGATAGTCTCGCGTCACCTGTTCGGGCATTTGAGCCAATTCGTTCAATCCGGCTTGAGCTCCGTGCACCTCGGCTGTGGCTGCCGCGAGCCCGACCAGATTGCCGATTGTAGGCGCCTTCTCCGCCAATAACCGATAGAGAGTCCAGTTCGGGAGACGCATATCCGCACCCGTTAAGCGCGAATGCACCAGTAGCGATTGGATCGCCGCCTCTAGCTGGAAACGCCCGGGTTGTTTGAGTGCGCCAGCCATCTGCAATTTGTCTTCAGCTTCGCGCGCCATCGGCAAATCCCAAAGCGCAGTATCCTGCTCGGCGAGGGGCTGATACCGCCCATCCACATGCCGTGCGGCGCGGCGGCTTTCGCAAAACAGCATCAGCGACAAAAGGCCCAATGCCTCGGCGTCATCGGGACGAAGTTCCAAAAGCACACGCGCGAGCCAGATCGCTTCATCAGTCAGTCCTTTGCGGGTCTGATCATCACTGCCCGCGCTGTCCCAGCCTTGTCCATAGGCGGCATAGATCGTTTCAAGTACAAACTCCATGCGTTCGCCGAGTTCGCTTTCCTCAGGCACTTCAAACGCGATTCCTGTGTCCTTGATGCGCGCTTTGGCACGGCTCAATCGCCGTCCCATCGCATCGGGCGACACAAGAAACGATGATGCAATGCGCTCCGCCGTCAGACCCAAAACAGTTTGCAGCATCAGCGGTGTGCGCGCGGCCGCGTCGATGGCCGGATGACCGCACACAAACATCAGCTCCAAACGCTTGTCCGCAATCTTCGGCATGTCTTCGGTCTCAGTTGGCGTCAGCACCAGAAGGCTTTGGGCGATGTCTTCGCGTGTTTTTCGCGCACGCGCGCTATTGCGCAAAAGGTTGCGCGCTACGACCAAAAGCCACGCATCGGGATTTGATGGCACGCCTTCAGTCGGCCAGATCTCGAGCGCACGTCTAAACGCGTCGGAGAGCGCATCCTCTGCTGCAGCAACGTCACGCCACTGCCGTGCAAGGTAAGCGAGAAGGCGCCCATATGAGATGCGGGCAGCATTTTCCGCCGCCCGCCGCCCATGGTCCTGAAAGCCACCATCCACCACTAGCGTTCGGTCGGCAGATGCCGCAGCGGACGCACTTCGACAGCGCCGTGTGCGGCAGCAGGGCAACGCGCCGCCCAGGACAAAGCTGTGTCGAGGTCTGCGACTTCAATGGTGACATACCCGCCGAGCTGTTCCTTGGTCGCGGCCACCGGTCCGTCCTGCACAAGGCGCTTGCCGCCTTCAATTCTTACGGTGGTTGCCGTATCGGGAGGCATGAGCGGGTCACCCTTCAGAACGATGCCCGATTGGTAGAGCGCATTCACATAGGCGTTCCAAGCATCCCAATAAGGTCCAGTCCGGTCGGCACTGTCGCGCACGGAAGCGATCTCGGCTTCATTCTCAAAAAACATGAGCATATACTGCATTTTATTGTCCTCTTCGCTGGTTGCTGAACCGGATGATCCGGCTCTACAACACTGACACGGAAGAAGCTTCCGTTAGGACAAGTCCGATAACATTTTTTTGGTGGACCGAAAAGCCGCCGACACAGATTTAGTGTTTTGGGGAAGCTTTCAATCCGTCGAGATAAATCAGGACGGCGGCTTCGAGCAGCTCATCGGGCGCGATGGGAATGGGGCGTGGACTGCGGTCGGGACGGACGAACAGCCCGGCAATTCCATGCGAAAGCGACCAAATATGAAGCGCGACCATGAGTGCGGGCGGTTTCGGGCCCTTCGTAAAGTCCGCAAGAATCGTGTCGCAGGCCATGCGAAGAACTTGAAATGACGCATCCGCGACTTCGCTCAAATCGGGCCGAGCGGCAATTGAAAGGCTTGAGTCAAACATCGTCGTATAGAGCGCCGGATTTTGGCGGGCGAAATCGAGATAGCTCCGCCCAACCCGGATCAAAGCGCTTTTGGGGTCGGGTTTGCCGTGATCCCATGCCGAAAGAAGTGCCGCGCCGAAACGCTCAAAGCCGATGCGCGCCAGATCAGCCAAGAGATCATCCTTATCGCGATAATGGCGATAGGGGG
>RFZR01000250.1 GCA_009920595.1 Alphaproteobacteria bacterium
CCGATTGCCGGTTATGCGACGGTCAAAGACGGGATCATCTCGTTCTCGGGAATGTATCTCAGCGATGATGGTCAAAGAAGCTTCAGCGCTTCGGCGAAAGGTCCGGCATCGGACGCGGAGGCTTTAGGCAGAAAAGCGGCTGAAGAGATTCTTGCTGTGCTACCCGCCGATCTCAGGACCGGAGCCGCGTGAAGGTTCTCGTCACACGTCCAATCGAGGATGGCGCGAAAACCGTCGAGCGCCTGAAAAACAAAGGCGTTGATGCGGTCTTGGCGCCCGTGACGGCCATCACATCAACGGGGCAAACGCCCCCTTCAACGCCCTTTGACGCTGTGTTGATCTCGAGTGCCAATGCGATCCGGCATTTGTCCGAAGAGGCACGGACGCGCCTTCTGAACGTGCCGCTATTCTGTGTGGGGGAAAAAACAGCCTCAGTTGCACGGGCAGCGGGATTTACCAGCGTCACCACAGGCACAGGCGATGGGCGCGCTTTGGTAAAGCTCGTCGCTTCGACGATAAAACCCTCCGCTGCCCTTCTTTATCTGACCGGCACGCCTCGAAAGCCCTTTATTGAAGAAGGGCTCAGCGCTTCCGGATTTCATCCAATTGTCACTGAAGTTTATCGCACAATGTCCGTTGATCCTTGGCCGGGCGTCACGAGTGAGTCGGTTCAAACTTGCGATAAGGCGCTGCATTTCTCACGCGCCAGCGTCGAAGCCCTACTCATAGCTGCGGAAAAAGCAGGATTTTCAACCGCTTTGCGCCGCTTAACCCATCTCTGTCTTTCAGAGGATGTCGCTGTGCCGCTCCGTGAAAATGACTATTCGCAGATTCTGGTAGCCGCCAAACCCAGCGAAGAAGATGTCCTGAACCTGCTCCATATCAAGGAAACCTAAACCTTAACGAGCGATGGTGGGGCTCGAATCGGATACGAGACCGCCAATATGAGTGACGACGCCCCCGAACGCGCAGAGCCAGATCCGGCGCCACGCCGCGCGGGCCGTGCTGTCCCACCCATTATTGATCTCAAAGCCGATGCGCCCAAAGACGCATCCGCATCGGGGTCGTCTTCTGCTCGAAGAGAAGAGTCGTCCGCTATGTTTTATCGATCACATGCCACAATCGCTGGGCCCCTCGTGCTTGGTGCGCTTGCCGGCGCTATTGCTGGCACAGTGGCTACATTTCTGATTATCGCGCTGCCGACAAAATCCAAAGATGATGTGTCTTTGAGACTCTCAACACTTGAAGCGAACCAATCACTTTTTTCTACAGCTGACCGCGCCGCGGCGCTTGAGCAACAAAGTCGGAGTTTTGATAAGAAATTTTTGGCGCTTGAGGAAAGCTTAACCCTCCAAAATCAAAAGATTGCAGAACTCTCCGAAGCACAGAAAGCGCTTTCGGAGGCTTTGGCGTCGGCACAGAAATCTCTCGAGGCAACATCGAGCGCGCCTTCATCTGAAAATCTCTCAGAAATTATGGCGCGGATGGATACGCTCAACACACGTATCGATGTGTTAAAGTCGGAAGCGCCTATTACAAAATCGGACGAAAAACTAAAGCTCACAACGGGTCTTGTGATACTGCTCAGTACAAAAAACAAGATTTTAAAAACTGAGTCCGTTACGCAAGAAGTTGCCGCCCTAAAAACCTTGAACTTTTCTTTCATTCCGACTGATGCTCTACAAGCTCTCGCTAATGATAGTGTTGATTCCAAAAAATCTTCGGTTCAAGCGCCACAGAGTCAATCCACTCAAAATCCTACACCAACTGATTGGAGCGATCGCCTGTGGGTCGCGCTGTCACGTCTTGTTACGATCTCGCCGGTTGAAGAAAAAACAGAAGCAAAGCTTTCACCTCAGCAAGACAATCGATCGAAGGCGGTTGATCAGATGATCACACTCGTGTCTCGCTTCTCTCGGATATTGATGGCTCAATTTCTCTGACAATGCTCGGCTATCGCTTTGAGACAACGCTCACCATTGGTGTTGCTTTTGTTCTCGCGGTGACCGTCGTTCTTGCATCATTATGGTCGCTCATTCGATTTATATTTCGCATTCCAGAACTCATTTCTCTCGGTCTTTCGAGCCGTCGCAAACATAAAGGCCATCTCGCCCTTTCGCGCGGCATGATCGCGCTTGGTGCGGGCGATGCCACACTCGCTCGTAAAAATGCCGAGGAAGCCCACCGTCTCCTTGGCAAAGAACCTTTGACTCTTTTATTGTCTGCACAGTCCGCACAATTTGACGGTAATCGTGTCAAAGCGGAACGCGCTTTTGAAGATATGCTGAGTGACCCTGAAACAAGACTATTGGGGCTACGGGGACTGTTCATCGAAGCGCAGCGAGCAGGCGATTTGGTTCATTCCATTCGTTATGCTGATGATGCGCTCGCTTTTTCTTCCAAAGCCACTTGGGCGACTGAAGCGCTGATTGATTATTTCGTTGCCGAGAATGAATTTGATAAAGCGCTTCTTGCGCTTGATCGTGGTCGTGCCGGTTTTGAAAAAGCAAAAGCCAAACGGATCAGAGCCGTTATCCTCACTGCACGGGCTTTGGCGCATGAATCGCATGATCCCGAGGGTGCGTTGAACAATGTTCAAGAAGCCGTGAAGCTTTCGAATAATCTTGTCATGGCGCATATTGTTCTTGGAAGACTTTATGCGCGTCGTGGTGATTTTCGCAAAGCCTCACGCGATCTGGAAAGCGCCTGGAGGCAGTCGCCACATCCTGAAATTGCGGAAGCTTATTTGTCTGTCCGCTCCGGCGATGCAGCGCGCGAAAGATTGCAACGCGCTCGAAAATTACAAAGTCTTCACGCGGAGCATTTTGAAAGTCGGATGATTATGGCGCG
>RFZR01000026.1 GCA_009920595.1 Alphaproteobacteria bacterium
CGGTTCATTGTTGAAACCGCTTCTTCCGGATATTGACCGGCAGCGGATTCAGCCGAGAGCATGATCGCATCAGCGCCATCAAAAACAGCGGTTGCCACGTCTGAGACTTCAGCACGCGTTGGCACAGGCGATGTGATCATCGATTCAAGCATCTGCGTTGCAATCACGACGGGCTTGCCCATACGCCGCGCGCTGCGTGTGATACGCTTTTGCAAACCGGGCACTTTTTCCATCGGCAATTCAACGCCGAGGTCACCGCGCGCCACCATCAAAGCGTCGGACAATTCGATGATTTCATCAAGTCGTGTGATTGCTTGCGGCTTTTCAATTTTTGAAAGCACAAGCGCGCGACCGCGTGCAATTTTTCGAACTTCCGCGACATCTTCGGGACGTTGAACGAAAGACACGGCGATCCAGTCAATGCCCGCTTCAAGCGAGGCTTCAAGATCAGAGCGGTCTTTTTCGGTCATGGCTGACACAGGTATTGTTGTATCGGGAAGGCTTACACCTTTGCGATTTGACGCTTTGCCAGCCACTTCGACGACCGTCACCGCGCGGGTCTTTGTGGCTTCAACGACACGCAAGCGCACTTTGCCGTCATCAATTAAAATCACATGGCCGGGTTCGAGGGCCGCGAGAATTTCCGGATGCGGAAGATGAACGCGTTCGGTATTGCCGGGTTGCTTGACCGCATCAAGAATGAATTTCTGACCCTTCTCAAGCATCACGGCTGTGTCGGCAAAAACATCAAGGCGCAATTTGGGGCCTTGTAAATCGACCATGATGCCGATGGGACGACCGACTTTGCTTTCGACCTCGCGGATCATCGAGACTTGCTGACGCATACTGTCATGCGAAGCATGGCTCATATTGATGCGGAACACATCGGCACCGGCCAGAAACAATTTCTGGATCATATCGGTTGAAATCGAAGCTGGTCCTAAAGTGGCGATAATTTTGGCCCGCCGCATACGTCTCATCTGTTCTTGCTCTCTTATTTTGGGGCTGATTTTGCCGGATCGGTCAATTGCACCGTCCAGCTTTTTTGTTCGCCCGTATCCACTTCAAAAAATTTCATTCTGTCATAACCGCGTGCGAGACAATTCTCTACCCCATCAATAGTAAATTGTCGGTCTTGCGTGCAAAGATAGGACGTTCCGCTCCATTCGCCGCCACGATCATAATCTTGCGCGTAAATATAAACATAACGTGACGACAGATTGCCATTAAGTAGCGTCTCGCAGGCACCGGGTTTTACATTCCACCATCCTTCGCTGCGCCATGCTTCAGCGGTCTTGTAGCCGATCGCGATGCCGACACGGCTTGTCGTTGTGTTGCACAAACGTAAATCCGCATAGGCCGGTGTGGATGCCGCTCCGGTGGCAGCGGCCGTAACGGCAAGGCAGGCTGAAATGATAAAATGCCTGATCATATCATCCCTGTTTTTACGAGGCTTTGGATGTTTCATCGCTCACTTCCGGTGAGCTTTTGGCGTTTTTGGGGCGCGCAACCCAAATTCCGGCGAGAATGGCCGCACCGCCCAGCAATTGCAGGCCCGATAGCGCTTCATTCAGATAGATCCAGCCCGCAAGCGCGGCGGCAAAGGCCTCGATGAAAATCACGAAAGACGTGAACACGGTCGGGAGCCGTCCCAGCGCAATGGCCAAGAGACCTTGCCCGCCCGTATGGCTGATGAGGGCAAGCGCGAACAGCGCGCTATAGCCCGATGATTTTTCAGGCAGCAGCACATCGCCATTCACGAGCGCAAAAACAAGAATGATCGGCGCGGCGATCAGAGACATGCCAAAGGTCGCACGTGCGGCGCCTGCATATTTGCGCGTTGACTGTACGGCAAAAAAATAAAGACCGAAAAATACCGCCGTACCGAGGGCGAAAAGATCACCCTTCACATGGTTTGGATCGAGTTCAATGGATCGGCCGATCAACGCAAAGCCGCCAAGAACGCAAAATATGATTCCGAGTGGAACGGCGGCGGGAATCTTTTCCCGATAGACAAGCCAAGAGACCAAGACGACCCAAATCGGCGTCGTTGTTCCCAAAAATGTCGCGTTCGCAATCGTCGTGTTCAAAATGGCGATGTGCCAGAGGAGAAGATCGCCTGCGAAGAGACATCCTGCGAGAAGGATCGCGCGGTTCATGGTCGGTCGCGAGCCTTTGCCAGCGCGCTTCTCTTCCAGCACGGCCCAGATCCAGAGAACCGGCAGGGCGAGTGCGACGCGCCAGAAGGCTGAGGCGAAAGCCGGTACGCCCGCGTCCGATGCGAAGCGCACAAAAAGGGGCGAGATTCCCATCGCACAAGCACCCAAAACGAGGGCGATGAGACCAATGAGATCAATGGCGGGACGATGGGGCGCGGCGGGCACGTCGGAAGTCGTGGGTGAACTCATACTGTTGGTTGTGCTTTCTCTTGAATGATTGTTTTCTATGGCATGACTACGCGCTCGCGACAAAATTTTTGGCTGATTGGCCTCCAATTCTGAAATCTGATGACTGAAATCTTCGACGCCCTGACGCCTGAAAACGCCCCCGATCATCCTGTCACAGCGATTCCGGGTAATCCGGCAACAGGGATCCTGATTCTGTGCGATCACGCGTCAAATGAAATCCCGCCTGAATATCGCGACTTGGGTCTTCCACGCGCTGAGCTCGAGCGTCACATTGGTTATGACATCGGCGCGGCCGTGATGACGGAGGCGCTTGCCAAGACGCTTGGCGCGCCCGCCTTGCTCACCAATTTTTCACGGCTTTTGATTGACCCTAATCGTGGCGAGGATGACCCGACTTTGGTGATGCGCTTGTCGGATGGGGCCGTGGTCCCCGGAAACAAAAACATCAATCAGTCCGAAATCGACCGCCGCATTCGCCGATTTTATCGTCCCTATGATCGCGCGATCAAAGCCGCGCTTCATGCATCGCTTCAGGCAGGAATGCGGCCGATCATCATCTCGATGCATTCCTTTACGCCCGTATGGCGGGGAAAGCCCCGCCCTTGGCACGCTGGCATTCTTTGGGCCAAAGACGGGCGATTGTCTCAGGCTTTGATTGGCGCACTTCGTTCTGATCCCGCGCTCGTGGTGGGTGACAATGAGCCTTACAATGGCGCATTAAAGGGTGACGTGATTGACCGTCACGCGCTGGCGCATGGATTTTCAAATACGCTCATCGAAATCCGGCAGGATTTGATTGCCGCGCCTGAAGCGGCGCGCGCTTGGGGTCAACGTCTCGCCGTGCTGCTGCAAGCCCTTTTGCGTGACCCAACCCATCGGCAGGATTTCCGGTCATCCACAGGCCTGTGAGATCCTTACTCGCCCGCGCTTGACCGCGGAAGGCCGATGGCCGACAGGAAAGCCTCACTTTTCTTCCCACCTTTAAAGTCAGGCGAGGCACTCATGTCGAATTCGGTATCAGGCGAAGAACTCAAAGCCTTTATCGAGCGCATTGAGCGGCTTGAGGAAGAAAAAGCGGCACTCGCCGGTGATATCCGCGATGTCTATTCGGAAGCGAAAGCTAACGGATTTGATGCCAAGATCATGCGCAAAATCGTCAGTTTGCGGCGCAAAGACCATGCAGAGCGCAAAGAAGAAGAGGCGATTATGGAGCTTTATCTCGAAGCGTTAGGGATGCAGGCTTGACCCGCTGCGACGGCTTTCGCTGAGCACACCGCGGTATCCTTCGTTGAGAAACGCCCTTGGAGTGGCGCTGGATCATCCGCCATCGAGAAGCGCGTTGTCGAAGCACTTGCGGGTATCTGAGCCGCTGCGACAGCTTCTTTGGACAGGCTTTTCACTTTACCATTTCCGAGCTGATTAGGCCTTTGCTCCGGGAGCTTAGCGCCTTCGGGACGAGCGGCATTTTTGGCGCGCGGTGCCGTCTTTGCTGGCGTCGGTGCGTCTGGCATCGGCGCATAAGCGAGCGCGATGGTGGGGGCGTTTTGTGTTTCCGTTATCAAAGGCGGGAGCGCGGCTTTTGTCTTGGGTGCACCAATGCTTGCCGTTGTTTCCGGGCCGTCATCATTCGAGAGCGTGGCCACACGTCCAGCTTTGTCACGCAGAGGCGGCAGCGGCACATCGGCGACAGGTCCGATCAGAGCTGGACCACGATCTGAGCTATTGGCCGGAAGTGGGGCACCTTTTCCTTTAGCGAGCGGCTGAGCGCCCGTCTGCCAAACGAGTTGTGGACCAGAATTGTTAAGCGCTAAGAGCGGTTGGCTGCCCGGACGCGCCATAGGCATCGGGGCTTTTGGTGCGGCCTTCGCGAATTTGAACGAGGAGAGCGGCGGCAATACGGCGACGGCAGCTGGCTTTGTTTGTGTCGGCTTGCGGGTGATGGCAGCTTCTGGCGTATCGGGGGCTTCGTCATCGGCAGCGACCGAGGGTTTAGCCAAAGCCACGCGCGAGACTGGCTTTTGCGCAACGATCTCGCTCTCATCCTCTTCCGCATTGCCACCGCCAAACAAAAAGGCCCAGAGGCTTTTTGGTTTTGATGAGGAGGAACCATCGCCCGCATCGGCAAGCGACGTGCCGAGCACGGTTCCGCCATTCGCGAGAATTTCTTGTTCCGCTTCTGCGTAACGCTCAAGCGGTCTTCCGTCTGACGGAATGTGAACGGTTTTTCCATCCGGGAAGAGACGCGCCAATTCATCATGCGACATACGCGGCCAATGGCGCACGCTACCGGCATCAAGATGCACAAAAGGTGTGTAGGCATTGGGATAATAGCCAACACCGCCACGTTGCATACGCATGCCGATTTCACGAAGATCCGTGATATTCGCATCGGTCAAATAGAAGTCCATCGCTTTGCCGAGCATATGCTGCGAGTTTTTCGCAACCGCTTTGGATTGACGGCGTAACATCGCATTGGTCTGTGGTGAGCGATAGGCGGAGACCACATTGATCGGCTCAGTTGAGCCGACGCTGCGTTGTGCTTCCCAAACAATATCGAACAGGCGCGGATCCATGCTGGTGGGCTCATCACGACGCCAGTCGCGCAAGAGCCAATTCAATTTCTCAAGCGCATCGCGGTCGAAGCTGCCATTGCGCTTATATTCAACTGTGAGACTCTCGCCCGTATGGGTGTGATAGATTGAGATTGTGCGCGATTCACCATTGGCAATCGCGTTGCCGCCTGATTCGACAGCGGAGACAAGCGCCGTGAGCGCGAGGAGGGACACGGTGGCGAAACGCGCTGGCCGCGAGCCGCGAATTTCGGAGAAACACTTCGAAAGAAACATGAAAACGTGTCGGCCTCAGGCTCGATGGCCAGAGCGTTCCGGCCAAATCAGTGAATAACAAGGTCAACAACTTCTTTCCGAAAAAGATTAATTGCCGGTAAACCCGGGTCCAATTGATCCTCTGCTCCTTGCTCCGGCGCGGGCTTTCGCTAGAGTGCGCGCGCGGTAAAGCCTCTGATCTGGACTCTTCGTTGTGAAACTTTTGCTCGTTGTTGCCTGTGCGCTTGTGGATGCGGATCGCCGCGTTTTGATTGCCCAACGGCCTGAAGGCAAAGGCATGGCGGGGCTCTGGGAATTTCCAGGCGGCAAGGTCGAGACGGGCGAACGGCCAGAAGACACGCTTATTCGTGAATTGCATGAAGAACTCGGCATCACGGTGAAAGAGCCGTGTCTCGCGCCGCTTACTTTTGCGAGTCACGCTTATGATGATTTCCATCTCTTGATGCCGCTTTATATTTGCCGCCGCTGGGAGGGGCTTGTTGAAGCGCGCGAACATGCAGCGCTTAAATGGGTGAAGCCTGGTAGTTTGCGTGACTATCCGATGCCGCCGGCCGATGAGCCATTGATCCCCGCACTCATTGATCTGCTCGGTGCGTGATCATGATCAAGTCTGAGCGTCAACTTTATGTGATTCAACTTTTTTCATGTTCGCTCATGTGGTCGAGCGGTTTCATCTTCATGAAACTCTTGGCGGATAAGGTTGATCCTTTTGCGATAGCATCAACGCGTGCTGCGCTCGCGGCACTGGTTTTGAGTTTGTGGTTTTCTTTACGCGGTCATTCTCCTCTGCCCTCACGCAGAGAATTTGTGCCATGGTTGATCCTTGGTACGCTCAATGGCTGGTTGCCGAATGTGCTCACCGCTTTTGCGCTCGAACATGCCGCCGCAGGCCCGAGCGCCATGATTCAAGCCTCGGGACCTTTGATGGTTGCCGTCTTATCGCATATCGCTTTTGTTGATGAGAAATTGACCTTGCGCCGTTTAGGCGGTGTGTTGATTGGGCTTGTCGGAATCACACTCTTGATTGGCCCTGCCGCGGTTTCTGCCGACGGTTCGACTTTGATCGGATCACTGGCGATGGTGATCGTGTCGCTTTGTTACGCGCTGGGAAATATTTATGCGAAATTCATTCCGCATGTTCAGCCAGCGCGGATGGCATTGGGCCAACAAGTTGTTTCAGGCCTTGTCGCAACACTTCTGGCATTGGGTCTCGGCGGCATCAGCGTCTATGGGCCGATTATGATTGATTGGCCGGTGGCATTCTCCTTGAGTATTTTTTCAACCGCAATGCCGATTACAATTTTCATGTATCTCATTCGGCAACAAGGACCGACGAAAGCGGCAATGATTGGCTATCTGATGCCGGTCTTTGCTGCCTTGTTATCCGTTGTCTTTCTTGGTGAGACTTTAGGCCTGCGCGAAATTGCAGGTGGTTTCATTGTTCTCTTCGGTGTTGCAATTGTATCGACAGCGCCCAAAGCGGCTGTGCCCGTCACCTAATCCGGCGTGCGGCCATAGAGCGATTGCGCGAGAAACAAGCCACCATGGCGTAGACCGCCACCATCAATGCCGTGGCCGATTCCGAAAGAAAGATGCCATTGGCAAGGGATTTCAGCTTTGCCGAGCGCATCCGCTGACATGAACAGCGCATCAAGCGGAATGACCTCATCGCGATCGCCATGAACGAGCAGAATCTTCGGATTGCCGGTGGCTTCCGCAAGATGCTCGGGCCCCACCAGCACGCCGGAATAACCGAGAATGGCCGCTGGTGAAATCGCACGCCGAAGGCCAGTATGCAGCGCCATCATCGTGCCTTGGCTAAAGCCCACCAAAGCCAGTCGATCTGGTGTGAGATTGAGCCGCTGAAGTTCTTCATCAAGAAACGCGTCGAGCGAAGGCCGCGCACCGACAACGCCGCGCCAGCGCTCAGACGGATCCCGCATCGTCAAAGGAAACCACTGCCGCCCCATCGGCGACATGCCGCAAGGCTCGGGTGCGTGTGGTGACACGAAAGCGACATTGGGAAGCCAATTCTGCCATTGCTGCCCAAGATCGATGAGATCGCGTCCATCCGCGCCATAGCCGTGGAGAAACACAACCAAGGCATCGGCCTTTCCGGATTTGGGGGCGAGGCGGGGTCCGTCAATTTTTGTCATGATCTCATATTCCGGCATGCTTTCGTTTTATGAAGATTTGGCATCACGCCTGGCCTTCATGGCCCCGTAATAGGCCCAAAGCAATTTCGCCGCGACTCCGCGATAAGGCCGCCAGCGCCGCGCGAGCTTTTCAAGCTTTGCCGCGTCAGGACGCGCGCGCATGCGAAAACCCATCCGCGCGGCTTCTTGCAAAGCGAGATCGCCCGCAGGAAACGCATCCGAATGACCAAGACAAAAAAGCAGATAGATGTCGGCCGTCCAAGGCCCGATGCCTTTGACCGAAGTGAGCGCCGCAATCGCTTCCTCCGCCTCATAAGTGTGAAGCTCATGCAAAGGCAGATGATTGTTGGCGACGGCATCCGCAGTCGCGCGCAGGCTTCTTATTTTGGGTGCCGAGAGGCCAAGTGATTTCAATGTTTCATCTTGGGTATTTAGAAAATGCTCGGGCTTGATCTCGCCGAAATGCTTTTTTACGCGCGCTAAAATTGAGTTTGCGCTCGCGGTCGATACTTGTTGCGAGATGATGATTCCGACAAGGCCCGGAAAGCCCGGCGGCTGCTTTCGTAATGCGGGGCGGCCCGCATAGTCCATGAGCGGCGCGAGTTTGGGGTCGAGCTCGATGACCGCATGGAGACCGAAATCGAGCGCGTCATCATGATCAATGATAAGAGGATTCATCAGGAGCGACTCGAGGCGATAAAGAGATCAATGACAACGCAAGAAATTTCAGCCATCATGATGAAATGAATGAGTCTGGGACGCAACCCCTTTATCGCTTTGCGCCATCACCGAATGGTCTTCTTCATCTCGGTCACGCCTATTCCGCCTTGTTGAATTTTCACAGCGCCCAACGCGAAGGGGGGCGTTTCCTCTTGCGGATCGAAGACATCGATCCTCTGCGTTCGCTCACCCATTATGAAGATGCGATCTATGAAGATCTGAAGATGCGATCTATGAAGATCTCGAATGGCTGGGCCTGGAATGGGAAACGCCTGTATTACGTCAATCGGAACATTTACTCCTTTATGCCGACGCGGTGACGCGGCTTGATGAAGCCGGATGGCTTTATCCCTGTTTTTGCTCACGCGCTGAAATCACGCGCGATGCAAAGGGCGCGCAAGATCCCGATGGTGGACCTCTTTATCCCGGCACCTGTCGCCATCTCTCCGAAGATGAGCGCCAAGCACGCATTGGAAAAGGCGATCGCCACGTGATGCGGCTTAAGTCCGAAGCGTTGAAGGAGATCATTCCGAATGATCTTTCCTTTGACGAATATCATGAAGGTGAAGTGCCTACACGAATTCTCGCGTCTCTCGATCCATGGGGTGACGCGGTGATTGCACGCAAAGATGTCAAAACAAGTTATCATTTGAGTGTTGTGATGGATGACGCGCGGCAAGGTGTGACTGATGTCATTCGCGGCGCCGATCTCTTTGCGTCAACTTCAATACATCGTGTGTTACAAATGCTTCTAGATCTTCCCACACCGCGTTATCGGCACCATCACCTGATTATGGATGATGAAGGGGAAAAATTGGCAAAGAGCCGCGGTTCGCGTGCTTTGCGTGATTTACGGGATGAAGGCGTGACAGCCGAAGAGATCAAAAAGCTGCTTGGCTTTGCGTGATGAATCACACGGGCTTGATGCCAAGCACGACAAGCCAAATCAGAATGGAAAAAATCGAGAGCGCGGTTGAAAGCGCAATACCGCTCGAGGACAATTGAACGCCTGTTTTATAGCGCTCCGCAAAGAGATAGGCATTGATGCCTGAAGGCGCAGCCGCGAAAAGTACGGCAACACCGGCCCATACTGGCGGCACGGGAAACACATGAAAGGCCAGCACATAGACAAGGCCCGGATGAATGATCAATTTGAAAAAAGTGACCGTGGTTGCAAGTGAAATCCGCCCCTGAACACCATAGCGTTTGAGTGCAATACCCATCGCAATCAAAGCGCAGGGCAGGGCTGACGCGGCTATCGCCTCAATAAGAGATTTCAACAAAGAGGGGACAGGCCATCCCGACAAGTGGAAAGTCGCTGAAAACAAAATAGAGAGTAAAATCGGATGGGTGATCAATTGTCGAAAGACAATCGCAAAATGCGTTTTATTGCCTTCAATCAAGAGGGTCGCAGCCGTAAACATGATGGGGAGATGCACAGCAATTAAAAGAAAAAGCGGGATCGCCCCTTCATCGCCATAGGCTTGCAAGATTAAGGGCACGCCGACGAGAACCGTATTTGATTGCGCGCCGGTAAAACCCGCAACCACATTCTCGGACGAAGGTAAGTTGAAAACCGAACGACCCAACGCCATCGTGATTGTCCAGACAATCGCTGTGCCGCCAAAATAAGCGAACCAATAACCCCAAGGCTGATCGCTCGGAATTCCTGTCGCATTGAGTGTTTTGAAAATGAGGCAGGGAACCGCGATGGAGAACACATAATCGGAAAGACCATCGCCTGTGCGGTCGCCAATGAGTTTGCTGATCCGGGCAAGAAATCCAATACCGATCAAACCGAAAATTGGCAGCACAATGGGGATAAGAGCGAAGAGCGATGTCATAACGCGTAATCACGGTTGAGCGGGTTTGTTCGCGACCCGCACGGCACCCGGCGCTTTCGACATGATGTCGTTGATGATGTCCTGTTGTTGCTTAAAGAGGGCAATCTCGCTGTTATTCAACTCTTTATTGCGCGGCAATTTGATTGCCATCGGGTCCTTGAATTCACCTTTGACAAGAACTTCATAATGAAGATGCGGTCCTGTTGAGAGGCCGGAGCTTCCGAGATAGCCGATCACTTGTCCTTGTCGAACGCGTGCACCCTCTGTGATGCCTTTTGCAAAGGCCGAGAGATGCGAATAGGTCGTTACAAAATCATAGGCATGTTGAATTTCAATATGGCGACCATAGCCGGTGTCCCAGTCCGCCCATGTCACCACACCATCACCAGCCGCGAGAATGGGTGTGCCAACCGCATTGGCCCAGTCAACGCCCGAGTGCAGTCGTTCAACTTTCAAAATCGGATGATAGCGCATGCCGAAGCCCGAACGGAAAATGCCTTCGGTGATCGGTTTACGCATCAGGAAGCGCCGGTTCGATTTTCCTTGCTCGTCAAAATAATCAAGGCTGTTATCGTCCGGTGCACGGTAGCGATAATAGCGCTTTGTGATGCCTGACACAGACAGCGCTGCATAAAGAACTTCAAACCGATCCGCGCGCTCTTCATCCTCGGCGTAGAAAACTTCAAATGAATCACCGCCGGTGACTTTCCGCTGAAGATCGACGTCGTAGAAATAGATACGGATCAACTGCTCGATGATGGGCTTGGGAATATCATTCTTTAATGCGGTTTCATAAAGGCTGTTATAGAGCGTGAACTTGTTGGTTTCGATTGGCGCTTCATCAGGTTGCTCTTCGGCCGCAACGATCCCTTCCGATGAGGGTGGTGCCACCGCT
Source organism: Alphaproteobacteria bacterium (assembly GCA_009920595.1). GTDB lineage: Bacteria > Pseudomonadota > Alphaproteobacteria > Rhizobiales > Beijerinckiaceae > CAIUPE01. The sequence continues at coordinate 10,870 of RFZR01000026.1, forward strand.
ACGAAAACACCTTGATCATTGATGGCTGTAATGGCGGTGATTTGATCGGCATCATAAAGCATCACGCGCAGCAGGCGTGGTTCGCTTTTTGGATTTGGCGGAACAGAGAGCAAAATGCGTAGCTTCTGCCCATCTTTAATCGGCGTGTCTTTGATTTGCTGATAGATGATTTTTGCGGCTTCCACTGCAACAGGGCGAGCCACACGATTGGCGACAAGAATACGATCAATCTGATCGCTTCTTTTCAAGTTAACGATGCGCTCATCACTTGTTGATTGAACCACTGTGGGCTTTGGCGGCTTTTTTGCGATATCGGTAACATTTTCCGGAACAACGCTGATTTGAATATTCGAGAAGGCCGTATCGATGCTGGCAGTTGTTGATGAGCCTGTCGCAAGCGGCAATGTACGGGTTAAAAACTGCTGATCGCCGAATGAAGTGGGCATCGCGCGGCCGAGATTGATCGCCGCTTGTCGTGCCTCTTCTACCTGTGATTCAATTTGCGTATCACTCAGTGACAGTTCGGAATTGGTCGTAAAGCTTATCGTGTTCAATGCACGGCGTTTTAAAGAAACGTCGGGATCATTATCTGCCGCTCTGATTTCAAGTTTTGGAATTTCGGCATTATCCGCGCCGGCAAATATTTTTAATGGATCAAAATTCGGCACATCATTGGCATAACCGATCGGCGCAAGAACAAGATTTGTGGAAACGCGCACATAAGGCTGAAGTTTGATGATTTCTTGATCGCCGACTTTCACGGGAGTCGGCGCTTTGAAACTTTGGCGTGCCGAAATCAATTCATTCGCAACAAGACGATCACCTTTTGAGAGTGTAGTACCTGAGAGCGCATCATCACCAAGTCTTGTAAGCGGCATGATGTCAGGCTTCACGATGCCCCCGCTATTGCGCTCGAGCGAATAGATTATCGCGGAGCCAATCAGACCCGCACCAGCAAAGGCTGTGAGAATCGCGCCAATCAGCCAGCGCAGATTGACGCGCGGTGGCGCAAAATCGTCAGGGCGAAAGCGGTCATCGAGCGGCGGCAGGTGATCGCCGGTTCGATCGCCGCGGCGCGCAAGCAATCGGATCTTGCGGTCCGCGAGTAATGATTTTCGCACCGGCGCCGGAACGGCCGTAATATCTGTCAAAGCCCTGGCCCTCTGTATCGTTCCGGACGTCTTTCTCCGTAGGAATACGGCAGGCCGAGGGCAAAGGTCCAGTCAAAAGCCGGGGATCGGAGGGGGCTGTTCGTTAATGACCCCATGGAAAAAGGGGTAGATTCTTTATAAATTTCAATGAATTAGAGACGGTTCATGAATCTTTTGCAAAAAATTTCGACTTTCTCAGTTGACAGGGAAAAAGCCCCCCGACTATATACGCCCCACACACGGCGTCGCTGCCTTATGGCGGCGGCCGGTTCTACGTTTCCGGTACTTTCGGGCACTGCATGGCCTGACTCACGTCAGGCTGAAACGTTTGCCGGTTGAAGACATCGTAGACATCTTCGGATGTGGCTGTTTGACAAGTGAATAGAAAGAAAGAGAAACGCGGACGGCGGAGTCCTTGCG
>RFZR01000251.1 GCA_009920595.1 Alphaproteobacteria bacterium
GCGTCGATCACAGCGGCGATCAACTGGATCAAGTCGATCGCGTCCGAGCCTGAAATCGGTGTCATCTATGATGGTACGGTGGTGAAGACGGCTGAATTCGGCGCCTTCGTCAATTTCTTCGGCGCGAAGGACGGCCTCGTTCATATTTCGCAACTCGCTCCGCAGCGCGTGGCGAAAGTGACCGACATCGTGAAGGAAGGCGACAAGGTGAAAGTGAAATTGCTCGGCTTCGATGAACGCGGCAAAGTGCGTTTGTCGATGAAGGCGGTTGATCAAACCACCGGCGAAGATCTGGAAGCGAAAGCGGCCGCCGAGGGCGGTGAGTCAGCGGCTGAGTAATCAGCGCTTCACTTAATTCTTATCGAATTCAATTCAAAACGGCTCCGTAAACTACGGGGCCGTTTTTATTAAACTAAATTTTTTTGGGCATGTCTTTGTGGTGCTATGATTGCTGACGCAAGATTCATGATCAGATGACGCCCACGTCAATTTGTACTGCTATCAGATCCAACGATATAATAATTCGTCTGATCATTCCGTGCGTTAAAACGTATCGTTGATCCTCTTGCCCCCGGTTGAAAAACATAGGTCCACTGTCCAATCTTTGCGGTGGCTATGCCTGCTTTCACCGTGAGTTGAACATCTGTTGGTACTTTCGTAGAGCCAATCGGTTGTGGAACGAAAGCCGAGAGAATTGAGATTGACTCTCCTACTTTCATAGCTCCGAAAAAGCGCGCATAAAGATGTTGGTCTTGCGGATTATCCCCTCCGTGACGAAGTTCAAAATGCCAAGTTTTGTTATTGATATCCAAAGGCACGGAGCCCGCCATCGCGAGCCAAATCGGGTGAGGTGGCGTTTTAAATGTTACATCTCTATCTTTATAAACCGTATCGTTTTGGAAGAGAAAGCCTTGCTGATTTTTCGCAAGGATTGATTGAACATGCCAGACAGGACCGGCTTGAATTGAGCCATCGCTGCGTGCAGTCAATGTATCTAAAATAACAAGAGCCCCTGTCACTTTATCAAGCACCGACTCACGCGTATGAACATAAGCACGACGATTAAATGAGGAGTCCGCTTCGCCCCCCGTTAGACAATCAAATGTGACGCGACCATAGTCGATTTGCGGAAATTTTCGGAGAATTGCCTCGGTCGTTATGCGATCAGGTGAAACAATACGGAGACCCGCTTTGATGTCTGGTATCTTGTTCAGAAGCGTACGATTATTCTCGCCATAAAAACCAAAAAAATCTGCACTTGTTGGCCGCATGATAAACATATTGTGATAGATCGATGAGAATCCATCATATCCTGGGCCATGTAAGATAATGCTCGGTCCCAATGTATAGGCACCAATTGATCCGCCAAATGCATGCGAGTGACCCAAAGTATGGACAGCGTGCATCATTACATAGGGTGTCTCTTCAGAAGGCTCCACGCCGCGCATAATGATCTTATCCGCGATTTGCTTTCCATAATTTGATTGCCGCTTGAGAAGCAAAGATTGCTGCGGAGACATTTGAACCGGAACCGTGTCATCGACAAACGGAATCGCTAATGAAACATCAAGAGGAAATTTTTGTAATTTTGCATAACTTAATGCAGCTTGAGCAGCCCATCGATATTGTGGACGTTTAAATGTGTGCCCCATCCATTCAAATACCGCGATCCATTCAGGCGTTGGTCCCCAATAGGAATCGCCATAATTTGGTAATATGCCGTTGGGCATAATTTGCTGATAGAACCCATCAAGCCATGCTCCGACTTCCGGTCTTTCAAGTTCCTTCTCTATCCCAAGCGCTTTTCCGAGCTTGATCCATGCGAGCACAGTTGCAGAAACATAATAGCTAGAATTCTCGCCACCACCGGGAACTTGTCGCACTGAGACAGGTAAGGGTAAATGCGTGAAACTCCAGCCGTCGGAACTTCTTTTCAATTTTCGTTCTGGTTTCTGCTCGACGGTTGTTGGGTAGAAGAGTAACGCGTCGAACGCTTGTTTTGCCTTCGCCCGCCATGCCGACGCTTGGTCTGCATCGGGGAACATATTGGCTACGAGTAAGATGCCTTCTGCATAGCGCAAATCAAGATTGCCAGCGATAGGGTCGTCCAGATTTGACATGCGATAATCCGCGCTTTTTCTGAGCATGGCTTCAGAGCGCGCAAGATCATGATCATCAAGAAGATGAAGCGCCTTTAATCTGTCAAAGGCGTAAATTAATTCTGGAAGACTAAACGAAATTTGATCCAATATCGAATTGTCAGGCTTATCAAGGCCATCAAGAGCAACGTGATTGCAGGCAATCAATATGGCCTTTCCTCGATTAAGCACAGAATTGTCACGCTTAACTTCCCCCAACATTACCGTTGCTTGAATGCTCATCACTTCAAATCGTGATAAGCCGCTGGGATCATCATTTTCTAAAATATTCCGAACAACAATTTCCGCACGTCTAACATCAGCTGAATTTTGAAAATATGATTCCAATTCTATTATGTAATCTCGCTTTGTAGCCGCGAGCGCTGAATTTGCAACAAAAGCAAATATTAAAATCAAGGAGTGCCGCAAAAAATATCGAAACACTGATTTATCCTTCACGACATTGAGCAGCAATGAGAGGTTTTGAAATGAGAGCTGAATTTTGAAACCACAATAGTTCGGTTGAGAGGCTAGATGCATCTTAAATAATTTTCAAATAAATTTTCCGTAACGTTAATTATAGTTGCTCCGATGGAGATATCATCTGAATTGAAAAAAGCTCTTTGCCCCTCGTCTTGATTATGCGATTGCAATCGAGATTATCGATACCGCTCGTGTCGCCCCGGATATTCGATGAAGAAATATAAGACT
>RFZR01000252.1 GCA_009920595.1 Alphaproteobacteria bacterium
TGCGCTTGATAGCCGGAGCCGAGATAAGGACCCCATTTTGCGAGCTCTTTAAAGGTTGCGACATAAGGTGCATCGGTCAGCTTTTGGCTACCCTTGATCAATGCGCTGCGTCCGTCTTCACCCTTCCAATAATTCGGGCCGATATTCTGGAAACCCATCGTAGCGGATTCCCATTGATCGGCCGTGCCGAGAACGAGCGGCACATAGGTGCCGTCTTTTTTCAGCTTTTCGAGAAGAGCATAGAACTCTTCCATGGTCTTGGGTTCTGAAGCGCCAACTTTTTTCAGCGCATCCTTGTTATACATAAAGCCATGGATCACAGACGCCATCGGCAAGCAAAATGTCGTCTTGCCATCATCGGTCGTCCAAGCTGATTTGGCGACGTCTGAAAAATTCGCCATGCCTTTGAGGTCGTTGAGCGGAGCAAGATTGCCCTTGTTGAACAATTCAAGCGAAGCATCGAATGGACGGCATGTGATCAAGTCACCCGCTGTGCCGCCGGCAAGACGAGCATTGAGCGCCGCATTATATTCTTTCGGCGCGGTAGGCGCGAACTCTACTTTGATATTCGGATAGGCTTTGTTGAAGGCAGGAATGATTTTTGAATTCCAAATGTCAGCGTCGTCATTACGCCAGCTTTCAATTTTCAAATTGCCTGCTTGAGCGACCGCCATTGTGGCGGCGAGACTTGTTGCCGCCAATGCGATCTTAAACAGCCGAAGCTTTCCCATCGAAGGTCTCCCCAAAAAAAATAATCCGGCCCTTAGAATGGGCCTTGTTTATCGACCTTGGCATTTAGTCACATGTTTGGGCTATTTTTCAAGCGCCTTACCGCCTCCGCAATTTGCCCGCCGCTTTTCGTCAACAGCTCCCGTGCTTCTTCCGCATTTTTTGCCCCTTCGGCGAGAAGAATAGCGTTTTTGACCGAGGATCCCGCTTGATCAAGACACTCAACGGCGCGTTCAGCAGAGGCCCCCGTCACCCGACCCACAATATCTACCGCGCGGCGGCGCAATTTAGCATTGTCGGCTCGTAGATTGACCATCTCGCCGCGATACACATGACCAAGACGCGCATGTGCGAGGGTTGAAATCAGGCCTAAAATGCATTTCTGGATGGTTCCTGCAGCCATGCGGGTTGAGCCCGTCACCGCCTCTTCAGGTGTCGGAACGAGAATCGAGACATCAACATCGCGCAACAATGGCGCGCCCGCTCGGTTGGCGATACCGATAATCTTTGCGCCGCCCTGTTTGGCTCTTCGTGCCGCCGCACAAGTATAAGGCGTTGAACCGCTGGCAGATATTGCGATCATCACATCTTTGTCGAGAGCGCCGAGGGCCTCGATTTCGCGGAGGGCCGTCGCTTCATCATCCTCGACATGGCCAAGAAGATTATCGGCCTTATCGAGCCCGCCCGCCAAAACAAAAATGATCTGCGCAGGATCGATGCCGAAAGTTCCGGGCAATTCGGCGCCATCTTGCACCGCAATCAGCCCTGAAGATCCCGCGCCGCAATAAATCAGGCGCCCCCCTTCACCGATGACTCGAGCAACATGTTTGGCAGCCTCGGCAATCGCCGGAAAAGCGTCGGGCAATAGAGCCAGCGCCTCACTCTGGATCTCAAACATCCGACGCAAAGCGGATGGATATCATATCGTGAATGAACGGAGCGCGATAAAAATGACGGGTCAATCATCACTGTTTGCACAAGAAATTGAAGAGGTAGAGACTGTCCTCACGCGCCAAAAACAAATTGAATGGTCTAAAATCGCACTGATTGCTAAGAGACTGAGAGCGAAGAACCCAACCCATGCAATTACGATTGCGCGCGGGAGTTCAGATCATGCCGCGCTTTTTATTGGCCTCCTCATCAATCGATTAGGTGGACTCGCCGTTGCCTCACTCACTCCCTCTTTTGCCACGCTCTATCATGGGACGCTAAGGGCAAATAACAGCGTGGCGATTGCCGTCTCGCAATCGGGTCAAAGCCCCGATCTTTTGACCCTTCTCGATATGGCAAAAAGATCGGGAGCGTCGAGCTTAGCCATTCTGAATGAGCCCAATACACCTTTGGACAGCATTGCTGATGATGTGATCAGCATTCACGCCGCCCCCGAACGCGCGGTTGCAGCAACAAAATCCGTGATTGCCTCGCTTAGCGCCGGATTGAAGCTGACAGCGGAGTGGTTTGAGGACCACGCCCTCGCTGAAGCTTTAGATGATATTCATCAAATGGTTTCAACAGCGCTCGTTTCACAGGAAAAATGCGAGGAAATAGCCAATTTCAGCCAATGTTATGTCATTGGACGAGGAATGACTTTGCCCATTGCGATGGAAGCGGCATTAAAACTCAAAGAAACCTGTATCATCCATGCCGAAGCTTTCTCATCGGCCGAGATACACGCATCATCAGCTTTGATGCCTCCGATAAAAGGGAAACATCTCATCCGTTTCTTGCGCCTGTAAAGCTTCTTCACAATTTCTATCGCCACGTGCCTGTGATCGCGCGTTTTAAAGGTTTAAATCCCGATCAACCACCGCATCTAAAGAAAGTCACACTGACGGTTTGAAATATGTTCAAAGATAAACCACCTTGCCAGTTTTGACACTTTCATCTGCCGCAAAAACAATACGTAACGAATTCAAAGCGTCTTGATGGTGATCCTTCAAATCACGTCCTGAAAGAATGGCGTCAAGAAAAAGGCGCTGTTCGGCTTCACAAAGTTCCTGATGGCCGGGTTCGCTCGCCATCGGAATCATTTCATCTTTTTTCGTAAACTGACCATCACTATTGAGCGCCGAGTGATGTAACTTAATCATTCCCGTCTTGGTGTGGCCATCATGATCTTG
>RFZR01000253.1 GCA_009920595.1 Alphaproteobacteria bacterium
CTCATCAGGCGGGCCATGCTTCGGTGAGGGCGAAGGATAGCGCACTTGTTCCTTGCCTTGCCGACGTCGCAAATAGGGATGAACCATATCGCCTTGAATGGGGCCGGGCCGCACGATCGCCACTTCAATGACGAGATCATAAAAACAAGCGGGTTTGATGCGCGGCAACATATTCATTTGTGCGCGGCTCTCGACCTGAAACACGCCCACGGAATCAGCCTTCTGCAACATCGCATAGACATGAGGGTCTTCGCGCGGAATGGTCGCAAGTTCGAGTTGCGGTCCGCCATGCATCGCGATGAGATCGAGTGTTTTGCGAATACAGGTCAACATGCCAAGCGCCAGCACATCGACCTTCATCAAGCCGAGCGCGGCAATATCGTCTTTGTCCCATTCAATGAAAGTGCGCTCATCCATCGCCGCATTGCCGATAGGCACCGTCTCATCAAGTCGTCCGCGCGTGAGCACAAAGCCGCCAACATGTTGTGAGAGATGGCGCGGGAAGCCTTGAATCTCCATCGCGATATCGACCGCCAAACGGATCATTGGGTTCTTCGCATCAAGCCCGGCTTCGGCAATCTGTTGGTCAGTTAGCCCCTTACCCCATGACCCCCACACCGTGTTGGCAAGGGCTGCAGTTACGTCTTCCGTGAGCCCCAAAGCTTTGCCGACATCGCGGATCGCGCTGCGGGGGCGATAGGAAATGACGGTTGCCGCAAGGCCTGCGCGCTCGCGGCCATAGCGTTTGTAAATCCATTGAATGACTTCTTCGCGCCGCTCATGTTCGAAATCAACATCAATATCGGGTGGCTCGCGCCGTTCGGCGGAAATGAATCGTTCAAACAATAAATCAATTTCAGTCGGATCGACCGCTGTGACGCCCAAACAATAGCAGACGACCGAATTTGCGGCTGAACCACGTCCCTGACAGAGAATATTTTGCGAGCGCGCGAAACTCACAATGTCATTCACGGTTAAAAAGTAAGGCGCGTAATCAAGCTCCTCAATGAGTGCGAGTTCTTTGGCGAGTGCCGCTTTGATTTTATCCGGCACGCCTTTCGGATAACGGCGCTTAGCACCTTTATAGGCGAGATCTGTGAGATGTTGTTGCGGCGTTTTGCCTTCGGGCACCGGTTCATCCGGGTATTCATAACGCAACTCATCAAGCGAGAAGGAAAGGCGCGCGAAGAAACGCGTCGTCTCTTCGAGGGCTTCCGGATGATCACGAAAAAGATGCGCCATATCAGCGGCACATTTTAAGTGCCGCTCCGCATGCGCTTCAAGTTTTTTGCCGATGGTTTCGATGGTTTGATGTTCACGGATGCAGGTGAACACATCCTGCACGCGGCGGCGATCAGGGTGATGATAAAGCGCATCATTCAAAGCGATGAGCGGAATACGAAATTTTTTTGTAAGCTCTGCAAGATGCTGCAATCGCTTTTTATCACGCCCGTGATAAAGCGGGATCGCGCCAAGCCAGAGATGGTCCGGCGTATGAGCGCTTAATTTTTCGAGTGTCTTTGTTGTTTCATCGCCAATTTTTTCAGGCGGTATGAGGATGAGAAGAAGCCCTTCACTCTCCGTCAAAAGATCATCGAGCGTGAGAAGGCATTCACCTTTTTCCGCGCGCCGTTTACCGAGAGAGAGAAGACGCGACAAACGTCCATAGGCGGCGCGGTCTTGCGGATAGGCGAGAAGATCCGGCGTGCCATCCGCAAAGACAAGACGGCAACCAATGGCGAGTTTCAAACTGCTGTCTGCGGCGTCTGTTTCTTTTAGCGCCACATGCGCACGCACAACACCTGATAGCGTGTTACGATCCGCAATGCCGATCCCCGCAAGATTTAATCGTGCGGCCTCAGCAACATAATCTTCCGGATGCGACGCCCCGCGCAGAAATGAAAAATTCGTCGTGACCGCGAGTTCGGCATAGACGGGTGTCATCCAAACAACCCATGCACGAACCAGCGCGGGTCATTTGTTTCGCGGTCATAGAGTCCGCCGCGGAAGAGCCAGAAGCGTGCGCCTTGTTCATTCTCAACGCGATAATAATCGCGTGTCGGTGGCAATGCCTGTCCTGTCATGCGCCACCATTCAGGTGCGAGACGTTCGGGCCCTTCGGCTTTCACAACCACATGAAACACGCGACGCCAGCGAAAGCGGATCGGTGGACCATCCGGCACTTCGGCAATCACATCGACAGGTTCAGGCGGATTGATGAGACGTATGGGCCGCAAGGGCGGAAGATCGGCATCGCTCCATAAATCCCATTCGGTCGCGAGAGCGGCATTGCCGTCTTGCGCGGGAAGATAACGCATCGCGCGTTCAGGCATATGCGTGTCTTCTGCATGAAGACGCATCACGCGAGAGGGATGCAAACGCACACCGAGTTTTTCAATCAAAGCGGCGAGGTCTTCGGCGAGATCCATACGTCCGTCAAAATCCGGTTCATATGCATCAAGCGCTTCAGCCATCGGGACAGAGAGACGAATGACATCAAAACCAAAACCGGGATCAAGCGGATCAGCCAGTGCGTTAAGCCGATCACGAAAGAGCCGCATGATTGTTTTTGGATCGCGCAAAGGCCTTGCGGTTTCAATGCCAAGCCGACGCATCGCGCCATCTGCACGAAAGAAAGCGAGTTCAAAACGACGTCCGCCTTGTCCTTGTTTTTCAAGCAAGCGTACGAGATCTGCAGAGAGTGTGAGAATGGTACGGTGAATATCATCTTCATGGCCGATGGGTTCAGCAAAGCGCCGCTCGGTGATGAAAGCGGGAATGAACCGACGCGGCGTGATCGGTGTTTCAAC
>RFZR01000254.1 GCA_009920595.1 Alphaproteobacteria bacterium
ATTGGTGAGATAGATTACACAATCCACTCCGGACTTTGCTCGACCGCGGATTGATTGGGTGAGAAGACAAAGTTAAAGCTAACGCATCTTATGACAACTTTATCCGATCAAACGACTTCAGATCCACACGACACGCGCGGCTTGACGGCGACGCACAGGGTGATGATCGGTGTGGTGATTGGAATCGCATTGTTAACGGGCGCGGGATTTTGGGCCTATCGCGGATCTGTGGTCTTCACCGAGCTTGTTGATTTGGCTTTGGCCTATTGTTTTTAAAACATCATGAAACAGCGCATCGGTTTATCACTCATTGTTGCCTTAGCCGGATTGGTGCTGATCGGCGCTATGGCGCTGTTTGTGCTCAACCCCGAACGCTCATCGACCGACGCGATTGGTGGTGCATTTACGCTGACCGATCAGCGCGGCGCGCGCGTGACCGAGGCAGCGCTCAAAGGCCAACCCAGCCTTGTCTTTTTTGGCTTCACCCATTGCCCCGATGTCTGTCCGACGGCGCTTTTTGAAATCAGCGAAGTCTATAAAGCGCTTGGCCCCAAAGGTGATGGCCTCAAAACCTTTTTCATCACGGTTGACCCCGAGCGCGATCGCCCTGAAACGCTCAAAGCCTATCTCGAAAGTTTCGACCCCCGAATTATTGGCCTCACCGGATCACGCGAGGAAGTCGACATCGCCACACGCGCCTATCGCGCCTTCGCCCGCAAAGTGCCGCTTGACGGGGGCGGCTATGTGATGGACCACACCGCGCTTGTTTATCTCATGGACAAGAAAGGCCGTTTTGTTTCGAGCATGAATTTCGAACGGCCCCCGGAAGAAAATGCGAAGCGGATCGCGGATCTTTTTTAGGCTTTAATCCCGTCGCTCTTCACCTCGAAATTTCTCGCTCTCCCATGGGGCGTTTTACGCCAATGACTTGGTGCTACCATCAATTCAAAAAGCGCGAACCAAGCCGCAGCTGTTTTTAAAAGCGAATACGGTAATTGCAAAAGAAAATCGCTAAACCTCAAGCGATAAGAGCGATGATGCGCCGCGCGGGCGAGCATTATAAAGCTAATAGCAATATGGGAAAGCAGCAGAATAAGCATCGCCCATACACCCTTTTCTCGAAATAACTGTCCCGACAGATCGTGATTGATCAAGTCGATAAAGCCCGTGGCAAGAATAATAAGCAGTGGATGATAAAGTGAGGTAACAAAAGAGGTTGTCGCAATAAGAGCAATCGAAAGTCGCATCCAAATTGATCGCTTTAATCCCAGTCGCTTCGCACGACCCAAATGAATAATAGAAGTTTGCATCCATCCTTTGAACCATCGTGTTCTTTGCTGAAACCATACCAGGAATTCATTTGGTGCTTCTTCAAAAGTGGTCGAAGATAAATAATGCGTTTCATAACCGAACCGACTGAGTCTTAATCCGAGATCAGCATCTTCTGTGACATTCCAAGGATCCCAGCCTTGGACGGCACTCAACGCGCTCCGTCGCAAATGGTTGGACGTCCCGCCGAGCGGAATGGGCATAGAAAACCGCGCCATTCCCGGAATAATCACATCAAACAACACTGCATATTCATAGGAAAACATGCGCGCGAGCCAAGAGTCCTTTCGATTGTAAATGGCGAGCGAAGCCTGAACACAGCCCAGACGTGGAGATGCGTGAGCAAATATAGTTGCGGCGCGGCGCAATTGCTGCGGCTCGGGTAAATCCTCCGCGTCAAAGACAACAATAAATTCACCGCGTGCATAGACTTGCCCAATCGCCAAAGCGCGGGGCTTGGTTTTTGGCAAACCTTCAGGACAAATGACCGTTTCAAAATAAGAAAAATACGACGATGATTTAATGGCCTCTCGCGTGATTTTATCATTTTCTTCGATTAAGAGAATAATTTGTAATTTTGATCGTGGGTAATCGATCTTGAGCATATGATCTAAGAGGCGTGGAACAATCTCAGCCTCGCGGTGAAGTGGCAGCAGAATTGTATAAAGGGGAAGCTTTGAATCATCCAACAAACCGGTCGGTGTTGGATCATTTCTTACATGTGTAACTGCCGCTTTGAAAAGCAAAGACGGAACGGCAAAGAGGCTAGAAAATACATAAAGCCCCGTAGTCCAAAATTCAGTCTTAAATGCAAGTTCTAAAAAAAATAATGTTGGCAGAATAATCATCAATCCTAAAAATGAGCCACGCTTTAAATCCGCTGCGGAAAATTCTGGCATAGATTGTCCGAGGCGATTGGTGGCGCCTTTTCACCCGTGAAGACTCGCATCAATAAATCTTCAAAGAATATACCGCGTGGCGCTGCAATCACTGAGGCGCCTCCCGTGCCGTCCTCAAATCGAGCGACCCCCGACGACAAAAGCATTTCAAAAGGATAGCCGGACGTCAGACGAAATGGATGATTGATAAATTGCGCGCCGAGCGCTTCAGCCAGACCGCGATAGAGTTCCGTTTCTTCAATCAATCCACGCGCCAGCAGAAATGCATCGAGTGTCACGCGTTCAACCCGTGCTAAGGCAATGGCGTCTGCGAGCGTTTCAACATCGAGTTGAAAATAGCGTTGCAAAATGGCGTGATGATCCGGCGCATCATGATTGGAAGCTTGGCTTTTCCTAAGCCCCTCTGTGCCGCGCGTCTCGGCCCTATATCCGAAGTGTCTTCGATCTCCGCTCATACATAAAGCATGCGGTAGGCGGTAAAAAAATCACCTGTCCAATAGACCAGTCATATCGCGCGCTCTACAAAGCGCGCGATATGACTGGTCTATTGGACAGGTGATTTTTTT
>RFZR01000255.1 GCA_009920595.1 Alphaproteobacteria bacterium
CGCGCCTTCACCAAAAGACAAACGCTTTGCAGCACCGCCTGATGACGACATGATATAGATTTGTTGCGAACCACCACGGTCAGATTCAAAAACAATTTGCGAACCATCGGGCGAGTAAGAAGGCGACGTATCAATCGCGTTTGTATCGGTTAGTCTTGTCGTCGACCGCGAGCGTAAATCCATTACATAGATATTTGATGCTGAACCTTTGGCGAGGCTCATCACAACTTTTTGACCATCAGGCGAGAAACGTGGCGCAAACGTCATTCCCGGAAAGTCACCGACCACTTCACGCTGCCGCGTTTCCGTATTCATAATATAAACCTTGGGATCTCCATCACCGAAAGCCATATAGGCAACTTCTTGCGTCGTCGGCGAAAAGCGTGGCGTGACAACAAGCTCTTTGCCGTCTGTCAAATAGCGCGCATTCGCGCCGTCTTGATCCATAATCGCAAGACGCTTCACGCGCTTATCTTTTGTTCCCGTCTCGTCAACGAAAACAACGCGTGTGTCGAAAAAACCCTTCTCCCCCGTGATACGGGAATAGACGAGATCGGAGATGATATGCGAGACACGACGATTAAGGGCGGCATCAGTTACAAATTGTTGGCCCGTCAATTGTTGACCCGCGAGAATATCCCACAGGCGAAATTCGGTCTTGAGTTTCCCTGATGCATCTTTCGTGACGCGACCTGTGACAAGGGCCTGTACATTGATCGCTTTCCATGACGCAAAATTTGGCGCAGCATCGAAATTGATATTTTTTTCAATAAAGGCTGCTTTATCAATCGGATTAAAAACACCCGATCGCTTGAGGTTGTTGCGAATGATGTCGCTCATTTGAACAGCCACATCGGGATCTGCCCCAGTGAAATCAGCGATCGCAATCGGCATCGGTTGAAAATTGCCTTTATCAACTGTGATCGATAATTCCGCATGCGCATCGCGTGAGGTGATCAAAGCGAAGCCGATGAAACCGAGAGCAAAGATGAATTTGGCAAAACGCATGAGAGACTTTTCCTTGAAATAGTTGAACTTTAAAATGTTTTTCGTGACCATGATCATCGCTACAACATGGCCTTCATATCGAACGTGACGGCGAGACTTTTCCAATCCGCATAATAGGATTTGAATTGCGGCGGAATGTTAAACGGCGCGCATTGGCGGATCGCGCGGATCGCACTTTCCTCCATCGCTTTCATGGAAGGATCGGATGAGGAGTCGGTCGCCGCGGGTAATCCGTCAAGCGAACCATCCTCACGCAGGCCAATACGGATAGTGGGGCGCAGATTATCGGCACCCGTCACCCACGCGGGGGGGCTCCAACATTTTGCGATTTGATCCTTCAACAGGCCGGACAATTGATCACGCTGACTCAAAGTGAGTTTAGACGCAGTGCCGGTTGCGCTGCCCGCAGTTGATGTTTTCGAAATTTCTGTGCCGGTTGAAGCCATTTTTTGTGGCGTTTCTTTCGACTGCAGTAATTTCTCAAGCGCATTGGGATCAAAATTTTGCTCAGGCTTTTTCGTTGCGTCCGATGGTTTCGGCGGCTGTGCCTTTTTTTGCTGATCGAGAAGCTTTGCCAATTGATCGGGTTCAAATTTGGGGGGCTGCGGCTTGGGAGGTTCGGGCTTTGGCGGCGGCGCTTGCTTTAACCCCTCAGGCTTTGGCTCTTCGGGCACAGGTTGCGGCTTCACTTCAGGCGGCGTCGGTTGCGGCGGCGGCGGAGTTTGCGGCTTTGCTTCGGCCTTCGGTTCTGGTTGAGGCTCAGGCGGTTTGGCCGCCGGTGTCGGGATATCTTTTTTCGCCTCACCTGAATCCGGCTTTGGTGCCGGTTGATCCGATTGCTTATCGACTTTGATCTTCGCGTCGGGCTTTACAGTTTTTGCCGTCTTATCACCCTTTGTGAGCGCAGTCAGTTCATCCGTTGTGATCATGTCAACGGCGATTGAAGCGGAATTCCAGGTTCGGACCAATTGATCTTCACCTTGCGCCTTCCGTCATTTCGATTGCAGGGGTTCGTTAACGAGCGCGACTTTCTTGTATCCTGCAGCGGTCAGCGCGGCCATCACTTCAGCAACCTTGCCATAGGAAATCGATTTATCGCCGCGGACGAAAATTCGCTCTTCTGGTCCGGTCTTGGCAATCGCTTGCAGCTTCGGCACGAGCTCGCTGATATTTGTCTCTGTATCCATCAAATAAAGTTTACCATCAGCCTTTAGCGACACGATGAGCGGCTGCTTGTCGACATTGAGTGCCGCAGCCCCTGTCTGAGGCAAATCGAGCGGTACACCCGTGGTCAACATCGGCGCAGCCACCATGAAGATGATGAGGAGCACCAACATCACATCGATGAAGGGTGTCATATTGATATCGGCCATAGGCCGATGCCTGCGACCGCCGCGTCGTCTGCGACCGCCTCCACCCCCTGCGCCTGCTGTTGCCATCGCCATGGATTAAATCCCTTCCTCAGCCGCCGATCCGCTGATCGACATGGCGTGAAAGAATGGCCGAGAACTCGTCGGCAAAAGCCTCGAGCCGAGCCTGCTGCTTCGCCGCGCGCGATTGCAACCAGTTATAAGCAATGACGGCAGGGATCGCAGCGAAAAGGCCAATCGCGGTAGCAAAAAGCGCTTCCGCAATACCTGGGGCAACAACGGCGAGCGATGTATTTTTCGAAGCCGCAATGCCGCGGAACGCCGTCATAATCCCCCATACGGTTCCGAAGAGACCGATAAAGGGCGAGGCCGCGCCAATCGTTGCAAGCACAAGAAGCTTTGACTCAAGCCG
>RFZR01000256.1 GCA_009920595.1 Alphaproteobacteria bacterium
GCATCGGCCCCGAGCCCATAGACGGTCTCGGTTGGAAAGGCGACAAGCTTGCCCGCGCGCAACAATGCGCCCGCCTCGGCACAACCGGCAGAGTCCGCACCCAGATGATGGGTTTTGCGATCGGACATAAAGACACCTCGACAACAACTGACCGTGCTTTATCGCGTTGCCCGCCAAAGGGCTACCGTGCAATTCCGAGGGCCTTGGCGTAATGTGAGGCCAGCACCTTTTTGAACTCGGATTTCCACCCATGAGTTTTACAGCCCCCTTTGCCGATATCACCTTTCTTGCAAAGCTTTTCGGCCTTGATCAGCTCGAAACCGAGGGGCTGGCACCAGAACTGGCCGACGGTCTTGCCGAGGCCATCTTGGAAGAAGCGGGCAAATTCGCAACCGACCGGATCGCACCCCTAAACCGCATTGGCGACACGATCGGCGCGCGTTTTGACAATGGCCATGTCACCACCGCGCCCGGCTGGATCGAAACCTATCGAGATTGGGCTCAGGGCGGATGGAATGGTTTGACGGCGTCTGTTGACCATGGCGGCCAAGGCCTGCCGCATCTCTTGCATCTTGCTTGCTCCGATATGTGGACTTCGGCATCGATGGCTTTCATGCTTGGGCCCATGCTAACTTCCGGCGCGATTGATGCACTCGCCGCACATGGCTCTGATGAATTGAAGCGCATCTATCTTGCGAAGCTCGTATCCGGTGAATGGATGGGCACGATGAATTTGACCGAGCCGCAAGCCGGATCAGATGTTGGTGCGTTGAAAACGCGCGCGGAACGCACAGGCGATGGTACTTATCGCATCACGGGTCAAAAAATTTATATCACCTATGGCGAACACGATATGACGGAGAACATCATCCATCTCGTGCTCGCGCGACTACCCGATGCGCCGCAAGGCTCACGCGGGATTTCGCTCTTTCTCGTTCCCAAATTTCTCGTGAATAAAGATGGCTCCTTAGGCGCGCGCAATGATGTCCGCTGCGCGGGCCTTGAATCGAAACTCGGCATTCATGGCTCGCCCACTTGTACGATGATTTATGGCGATGAAAGCGGCGCCATCGGCTATCTCATTGGTGAAGAGAACCGCGGCCTCAACGCGATGTTCACCATGATGAATGCCGCGAGACTTGGTGTGGGCTTGCAAGGTGTGGCGATTGGCGAACGCGCCTATCAACTCGCACTTTCATATGCGAAGGAGCGCAAACAAGGTCGCGCGCTGAACACGAAGAGTGAAGGCTCCAGTGCCATTATCGAACATGCGGATATTCGCCGCATGTTGATGCTGATGCGCGCAAAGACGGATGCCGCGCGCGCGATTTGCTATATGACGGCAGCGGCGATTGATCGCGCGCATCGTGAAAAAGACGCGCAGAAGAAAAAACAAGCAGAAGAACGCGCCGCCCTTTTGACACCCGTCGCAAAATCATGGTCGACCGATATTGGCATTGAAGTCGCATCGCTTGGCATTCAAATTCATGGCGGGATGGGTTTCATTGAAGCCTCGGGCGCCGCTCAACATTTACGCGACGCGCGCATTGCTGCGATTTATGAAGGCACGAATGGCATTCAAGCCATTGATCTTGTCACTCGCAAAATCACTTTATCCGATCAAGCCTTTTCATGATCGATAGAGCAAAGAGTCGACCAGCGGACGCCCTCGCTTCCGCTACCGCCTATCAAACGCTTTTTGGCATCACGCTTGGGGGCATTGCGCTTGTGAAAGCCGCGCTTGCGGATCAAGGACCAACTGCTGACAAACGCATTGCGCTTGCGAAGTTTTTTGCTGAGCAAATTGCGCCTGAATCAGGAGGGCTTGAAAAAATCGTTAAAGATGCGGCATCCGCATTATCGACAATCGACTCCGTACTCTTCGCCTGAAATCATTCGCCGATGTGTGGACGTTTTGCACTCACTGTCACGCCTGCCGAAGTGCAGGCGCTTTTCGGCTATGAAGATTTACCCAATTTTCCGCCGCGCCTCAATATAGCGCCGACTGAACCCATAGCGGTGGTTACTTATGAAAATGGCAAACGTCATTTTCGACTGATGCGATGGGGCCTCATGCCCGCATGGGTGAAAGAAACAGAAAATTTTCCAACCCTCTTTAATGCGCGCAGTGAAACCATTGCAACAAAACCAGCATTTCGTTCAGCCGCACGTCATCGTCGATGTTTGATCCCCGCTGATTGGTTTTACGAATGGGCGCATCTTGGTAAAACCAAAATGCCCTATCGGATCATGCGCAAGGATCACAAAGTCTTTGCGATGGCCGGCCTATGGGAAACCTATATTCATCCCAATGGATCGGAGATCGACACTGCGACCATTGTAACCACTGACGCGAATGGCACGGTGAGCGCACTCCATAATCGTATGCCCGTGATTTTGGACGAAAAAGATTTTTCAACTTGGCTTGATGCCGAGTTAAACGCGCCCGAAAAAATTGCACATCTGATGGCGCCTGCTTCGGATGAGCTTTTGATGATTGAGGCTTTTGATCCCAGCACGCAAAAAAGAAAAATCAGACGGTCAAGCGAGCTTATTTTAGTTTTTGTGAGCGAAATACTTATCGCTAAAGCACCTTGCCTGGATTCATTCGACCCTCAGGATCAATCACGGCTTTGATTTGTCGCATCATGGCAAGCACATGCGGATCTTTGGTTGCGGCAAGCTGCGCGCGTTTGACTTGTCCGATACCATGCTCAGCTGAAACAGAGCCTTTACGCGCGACAACATGGCGATAAACAAGCGCGTGAAGCCTCTCAGCATG
>RFZR01000257.1 GCA_009920595.1 Alphaproteobacteria bacterium
GACACATTTCCGCAGACCGGTGGCACCACGACTTGTGAGTCCATATTCATGGGCGTTCCCGTGATTACACTTGTTGGCACAGCATTTTTTGAACGCTTAAGCTATTCCAATCTTTCCAACGCAGGATTGGGCGATCTTGCAGCCTTCTCGCATGATGATTTTGTCAAAAAAGCTGTGACGCTTGCTGAGGATACCAAAAGGCGGACTTATCTGCGCAGTGCGTTGAGACGACAAATTAAAGACCGGCCTTTGGGACAACCGGAACAATTCGCGAAGGATTTTTATGATCTTGTCGCCAAAACTGTGAATGAGGCGCGTTGATTTTACTTCGCGGCAAAAATACGGGCACCGTCGCGATGTTGTGTCCAATTATCGAGATAGGCTTTTGCCATTTTTGTGTCATCGATCACGAGGAGATTTTCGGCATTCCGTGATTCAGCGCTTTGTGTAAAATTATAGGAGCCGGTGACAACTTTTTTGCCATCGATGACCATTACTTTGTTATGGGCAATGGCACAGCAATAATCGACATAAAGCGGAATATTCGCTTCACTCAGAAGTGACATCACAGAATAGCGCTCGGAATTTTGGCTTTTATCGACAATGACGGCCACATCAACGCCGCGACGATGCGCTTCAACCAAAGCTTCGGCAATCGGACGCGCGGTAAAACTATAGGCTTGAACACGGATCGATTCACGCGCTGATGAGATCGCTTCAAGAATCAAGGTGGAACAGCGGCCATCAGGCGAGAAGCATAATTTCCACGGTGGCGCTTCACCCGCTTCGGCGCGATGACCTGCGGAACCAACGGCCATTGCGATGAACACAAAGGCAATGAGCCAAAGCCGCCCGAGCGAAATCCGCTTACCCATCATGAACGTCACAAGCTCCCCACTCAACCGTCGGAGCTTTATACAACTTAAAGATGAAAAAGTCAGATATACAACCTGAAATTTTTTCGAGTCGCCCTACGGTCTTCCCGTAGAATAAGTGCCTATGATGTCAAAATTTGTCAGGTGACGAGGAGGAGTGATCTTCTTCATCCGGATCATCTGTTTCTACGGCCGGGATGGCGTAACTGCCGGTAAGCCACCGACCTAAATCAAGATCCGCGCAGCGTTTCGAGCAAAAGGGGCGAAAATCACGTACCGCCCTTTTGCTGCAATTCGGGCAGCGGCCAAGCATAACAACTTTACCCGTTTCATCTTTTTCAGGAACGTCTGTCACGGCACCCTCTTCGCCTTGATGCCGAAGCTCCCGAGCAGTTGTGCAGTTTCGTAAAGCGGCAAGCCGACAACGCCCGAATAAGAGCCTGAAAGAAAATCGATATAAGCCGCTGCCAAGCCTTGAATCGCATAGCCGCCCGCTTTGCCCTGCCATTCTTTAGAGGCGATATAAGTTTCGATCTCTTCTTGCGATAATCTTTTGAAACCGACTTTTGTCTCGACGTGGCGAAGGCGACGTTGTCCGTCACTTCCAATAAGTGCGAGCGCGGTATGAACGCGATGCGCACGTCCAGACAAAAGTGCGAGACAGGCACGCGCATCCTCTTCGGTTTCGGCTTTGGGTAAAATGCGTCGACCAACACCAACCACCGTGTCGGCAGCCAAAACAACAAACGCACCGGAGAGCACAGCGATTTCGGGCTTCTTAAAAACCGCTTCTGCTTTTTCGCGTGCCAATCGAATCGCATGAACACGCGGCAGCTCGTTCTTCAAGGGTATCTCATCGATGGATGCGGCAATCAGATGCTGCGGCTCACACCCGATCTGACGCAAAAGATCGAGACGCCGCGGAGAGGCTGAAGCGAGAATAAGCGCCGGGTCGGCCACGGACGATCCTGTTCATAGAGGATATGACGGAAGTGAGGCTAAACCGCGTTCCGAACTATTTGAAGCGGTAGGT
Source organism: Alphaproteobacteria bacterium (assembly GCA_009920595.1). Lineage (GTDB taxonomy): Bacteria > Pseudomonadota > Alphaproteobacteria > Rhizobiales > Beijerinckiaceae > CAIUPE01. Next base: position 1,909 of record RFZR01000257.1, read on the forward strand.
GATGCGCCCCTTGGTCAAATCATAAGGGGTCATTTCAACGAGAACCTTATCGCCGGCCAAGACACGAATGCGATTTTTGCGCATTTTACCCGCCGTATGGGCGATAATTTCATGGTCATTTTCGAGCTGAACGCGAAACATCGCATTCGGCAACAATTCCGTGACCACGCCGGGGAATTCCAAAACTTCTTCTTTAGCCATCCTGAACCTTCAATCAGCGGGGGGCCGTGAACGGGCCACCCCTTTAAGAGCGGCGGACCCTAAACGAAACCGCGCCATTTGTGAACCATCCCCCGCACACGCCCTTAAGGGTGCGCACCGGCGGTCCGGTGCAATCTTTCGAGCGTCCGATAGCGCCGAAAACCCCACGGAATCATCAAAAGATAGAGAATCGTCGTCACCGCAAGAAACTGGAATGTATAAGTCACCAGCAGAGCCACGACCGCAATCACAATCACGAAGAGCGGTAACACCCATTCACGCGGCACGCGGCTACCGAAAGTCTTACCGGCAAATGTCGGAATGCGGCTGACCATCATGAAGGCGATGAAAAGCACATAGGCCGCTTCAACCACCGCAAAGCTCGGGGGAACGTCTAAGCCCAATTCAATTAGATAAGCCGGCAATAATCCCGTAAGCGCACCCGCGGGCGCCGGAATGCCGGTGAAGAAATTCTTCTGCCATTCAGGACGTGCAGGATCATCAATCATCACATTGAATCGCGCCAAACGAAGCGCTGACGCAGATGTAAACAAGATGACCGTGATCCATCCCATCGACTGCAATTCATTCAATCCGTAAATATAGAGAATGATCGCAGGTGAAACACCAAAGCTTAAAAAATCAGCGAGACTATCAAGCTCCGCGCCGAAA
>RFZR01000258.1 GCA_009920595.1 Alphaproteobacteria bacterium
GAACAATATCGTAGTTTGCGGGATGTTCCATCGGTGACGAAAGATGGCGTTCCGATTACCCTTAATCTCAATGCCGGACTCCTAATTGATTTGCCGCATATTGATGATACGGGCGCCGATGGCATCGGCCTGTTCAGAACTGAATTGCAATTCATGGTATCGGCAAGGATGCCGAAGGCGAATGAACAAATCGGTTTCTATCGCACCGTACTGGAAGCTGCACAAAATAAGCCCGTTACATTCCGCACGCTTGATATTGGGGGTGATAAAATCCTTCCTTATATGCGCACGGGCGAAGAAGAAAACCCGGCGCTCGGCTGGCGTGCCATTCGCATTGGCCTTGATCGACCTGGCCTATTGCGCGCGCAATTGCGCTCCATGTTGAAGGCCGCGAAAGATCATGATCTTCGAGTCATGTTTCCGATGGTCGCGACGGTTGATGAATTTGATCGTGCGAAGGCGATTGTTGAACGTGAAATTCATCATCTTGAGCGTTATGGTCACGGATTGCCGAAGAGCATCAAGCTTGGCGTGATGATCGAAGTGCCTTCATTGCTCTTCGAGATTGATGAAATCTCTAAGCGCGCAGACTTTCTCTCCGTTGGATCAAATGACCTGATGCAGTTTCTATTTGCAGCCGATCGTGAAAATCCGATGATGGCGGCACGCTTTGATCCTTTAAGTCCTGCTTGTTTGCGTGCGTTAAAAACAATTGCGGATGCGGGAACACGTGCACAAATTCCCGTGACATTATGTGGTGAATTGGGTGGACGGCCGATTGAAGCAATGACCTTGATCGGTCTCGGCTATCGATCGCTTTCCATGTCACCCGCTTCCATTGGTCCCGTCAAAGCCATGCTGATTGAGCTTCATGCCGCAAGCATTGCCGGGCATCTTGAAACGCTTCTTGATCAATCGAATGGCATTGCTACTTTGCGCCCGCAAATTGAGAGTTTTGCGCAAAGCCACGGTATTCCGGTCTAGCGACGCTTTCGCGCTGCTCCCCACCGCCCTTTTTCTTTTTCATTTTTCTCAAAATCATGGCTCTCAACACACAAAAACTCGATGCCATTCTCGCGCGCCACGCCGCCGTTACCGATCGCTTGAACAGCGGACCGGATGCGGAAAGTTTTGTAGCCTTGTCGCGCGAATTGGCAGAGCTTGATCCCGTTGTCGAAGGTATTCGTGCTTTGCGCGATGCAGAAAAGGAGCGCGATGATCTTCAATCACTTTTGAATGATGCATCAACCGATTCTGAGATGCGTGCGCTTGCTGAAGATGAACGCCGTGGCGCTGAAGAGCGCGTTCATCACGCTGAACATGCATTGCGTTTACTATTGTTACCAAAAGATCTTGCTGATGAGCGCGGTGCGATTCTCGAAGTGCGCGCTGGAACGGGCGGCGATGAAGCCTCGCTTTTCGCAGGCGATCTTTTCCGCATGTATGAACGTTATGCGGCAGGTCGACGTTGGAGCGTTGAGATTCTTTCAACCTCTGAAGGAACCGTTGGAGGCTTTAAAGAAATCATCGCCGAGATTCGTGGCCATGGTGTTTTCGGTCGATTGAAATTTGAAAGCGGTGTTCATCGGGTTCAACGCGTTCCCGATACCGAAACACAGGGTCGTATTCATACTTCAGCAGCAACGGTTGCTGTCTTACCGATTGCCGAACCGGTTGATGTGGTCATCGATGACAAGGACCTTGTGATTGAAACCATGCGCGCGGGTGGCGCCGGCGGCCAACATGTCAACAAAACTGAAAGCGCGATCAGAATCACGCATGTACCTTCCGGTATTGTCGTGATGATGCAGGATGAACGTTCACAACATCGTAATCGTGCAAAGGCGATGGAAGTCTTGCGGACGCGTCTTTATGATCGCGAGAGACAGAAACGAGCCGATGCTGAGGCTGCAGAACGTCGTGGTCAAGTCGGATCGGGTGATCGCTCTGAGCGGATTCGCACTTATAATTTTCCGCAAGGTCGTTTGACGGATCATCGCATCAATCTCACGCTCTATAAATTACCGGAAATCGTTGCCGGCACAGCGCTTGACGATGTCATTGAGCCCTTGATTGCCGAACATCAAGCCGCGCTGCTGGGTGCCGAGGAGTTGTAAAATGTCGATTACTGAATCGATGACACGCGTTGAAGCGTTAAAACATCTTGGCGATGTGTTTCGTGGTGTTGGTATTGAAACGGCGCAACGCGATGCGCGTTTGCTTCTTCTTCATGCGTCCGGCATTGAACATATGGATCTCTTGCGCAGCCCACGTGAAACTTTAGGGGCCGACGTAGCGCTGCGTTTACGGGATTATGTTTCTCAACGTGTGACAAGGATTCCGGTCGCGCGCATTTTGGGCGAATGGTCGTCATGCCAATGAAGGCCTTCGCATTCTTGATCTCGGCACAGGCTCTGGATGTCTTTTGATTTCGCTTCTGCATGAAATGAAAGGCGCGTGCGGTGTCGGTGTCGATATTGTGCCGGAAGCGATTGCGATTGCTCAACATAATGCGGAACGAAATGGCGTTGCTGATCGTGCGTCTTTTGAAGCCGCAGATTGGGGCAAAGGCGTCACCGGACCTTTTGATCTGATCGTATCCAATCCGCCTTATATCGCGGATTCGATTATTGATACGCTTGAACCTGAAGTGCGTGTTCATGATCCACGCCTCGCGCTTTCTGGGGGTGCGGATGGGTTAGAGGCCTATCGCGCCATCGCGGATACGCTGCCCGAGCTTTTGGCACCCGGCGGCGTTGTG
>RFZR01000259.1 GCA_009920595.1 Alphaproteobacteria bacterium
CCCGTTTGGTGGAACGCCATCCCGAAGAAATGACAATCGTTCTTCAACATCAATTTTGGGATTTGAATGTCACCGCCACTCATCTTGAAGTGGGCCTTTCTTTTGGCGGCATTCCAGAAAAATTGGTGATCCCCTTCGAAGCCATCACAAGCTTTTGGGATCCTTCTGTTGATTTCGGGTTGAAATTCGAATTGGCAACGGCTGATGCGGCTGACAACGACGCCACAGACGAAGCCACGCAGACTGTGGAAAATGCAGGACCCGTTGCAAAACTTCCGGCATCAGTTGAGACAAAAGACGATTCTGTGGAACTCGCCGCCACAAACACATCAGAACCGCAAAGCGGTGCTGAAATTGTAAGTCTCAGCGCGTTTCGTAAAAAGCCATAGATAAGATCGCATCGCGATGGCTGACATCATCTCGTTTCGCAAAGCCAAAAAATCGCTTTCACGCAAAGCGCATGATCAGGAAGCCATTGAAAACCGAATTCGCTTCGGTCGTACAAAAGCGCAAAAAGAAAATGATCGCCGATCAGAAGAAAAGCGAGCAGCTCTTCTTGATGGCATTAAGCGCGATGATCCAAAGAGCGAATGACAAGCGATCTCGTCAAACATTCAGTAACGATTGCCGGCCATCGGACGAGCATTTCATTAGAACCTGAATTTTGGAGTGCGCTACGCGAGATCGCCAAACGCAACAACAGAAGTCTTGGTTCGGAAATCGCGGCGATTGACGCGGAACGCGGCACACGCAATCTCTCCTCGGCGATCCGAGTGTATGTGTTGAAAGCCGCTTTGGCGCGAGAGCCAGGCTAAGGCGTCGGCACGACCGGAGGTGTCGCTTGATCCGGCGCTGTTTGGTTCGGATTTAATTTCTGCGCCTCCAGTTCTTTAGCCTTCAGCTCTTCAAGAATACGTTTGGTCTCGGCTTCCTCTTGCGCTTTACGCGCTTCTTCCGCCAGACGCGCCTCTTCCGCTTCGCGCTTGGCGCGTTCAACAAGATCACGTTCGACTTTTATCCGACGCGCAAAAAAAGCCCGCTCACGCAAATCCGATTCTTGCGCCTCTATCCGCGCTAATTCACGCGCAACTGCGCGTGTCGTCAAAATATTGGTGAGATTGGTTACATCGACATCACGAGCGATGAAGCTCGTGGTTTGCCCTTTGAGCGTTATGATCGCTTGTGGTGAGGGTGCCGTCCAATCTTTCGGCACATCTTTGGTGTCGATCACAACGCGGCCATCAATTTTGAAATTACGCATATCGAGGGCCAGATTGCCCTGCAGAGATTGCGTGCCTTGATGGGCTTCCAAGGGACCAAAACGAACGACACCTGATGACGCCGTGAGCGGCGCTGAAAGTTCTGCCACTTGCAACGCTCCGCTTGAAAGACCCGTCGTCACCATGTCGGTCACGCGTTTGAGTTCGGGCGGATCACGCTCCCCATCGAGGGCGCGTGTTGTGTTGGCAAGTACAGCGAGATCAAACCCTGGAACCGTGAGGCCGGATATTTTTAACTGTCCACCGCCGGAGAGCGATGCAGCAAAAGCGGATAGACTTTCTCCCGATCCGCCTCCATCAAATTGAATGTCAGCGCTTCCACCAAGCCCCGAACGTGGAAAGAGATCAGACAGCGCCACACCTTTAATGGCAATCTTTCCAAGATAGGTCGCGAGACTTCCCTGTCGACGTAGCGTCAAAGATCCTGAAAAAGGAACATCAAAAACTTGTGCGTCAATGGATCGGAATTCAAGCGCATCTGGCTGCCAGAGAATTTCAGTTTTCACCTTCGAAAATTTCGTGCCGAAAGCCGTATCAAGACGATCAATTTGCAAAGTGATCATCGCGTCGAGTGGCGGGGGTCCCATTTCCGAAAAGCGACTCGACGACCAAATTGATCCGGACACCGGATCTGCAAGAGGCCCCGTGATCAAAGATGTAATCGCCGTCAAAGACAAAGCATCGGCTTTGAGATCGCCTTCGATCTTTGCCGCTGACGTTTTATAAGTGAGCGCGCCTTTTATTTTCTGCCCAAGAACCGAAGCATCAAGCGCGTTCACTGCGACGACATCATTATTGGCGTCCAAAGACGCTGTCGCTGAGACGGGTAGTTTCATCGTTGCGTCAGGAAGAGGCATCCCGAGGGAAATAAGAAGCGGTGCAGCATCTAATGTATCAAATTTGATTGGACCACTCACATGCGTGGATGATGGATCAATTGAGACATTCGCTGTTCCATTGATGCCCGCGATCTGACCTTCAAGCGTGAGCCCTGTTGAGGCTTGCGGATTACTCTTAAGATGGAGATCAAGACGCGCACCACCAACGAGCGGTAAAGGCAAGAGATTAGCCCCAGCTTGCCGCAATAGGCTCGCGGCATCGGTTGACGCGATCTTCGCCGTGATATCAAAATTGGATCCTGCATCCGCAAAACCGAGACGACCATTGCCATTGATTGTCGTGGACGCAAGCGTGCCATCAAACGCGACCCGCACAGTATGGGCCGCATTCGTTAGTCGTTCTGCACTCACAGTCACATGGGCTGGACTAATAGAGCGCGCCCGATCTGTGATGATGTTTGTCACGTGTCCCGGAAATAATTTACCGAAGAGAATTGAAAGCGGCGCCATATCGGGCGCGTCAATCATCGCTTCAACTTTTTCACCGGCTGCGGTCAAACGCCCGCTCGCTTTCACCGTCGCGCCACCGAGGTCTGCGATATCGAGCGTATCGATCACGAGGCCTTCATCAGAAGCGCGCGC